>DATFKK010000076.1 GCA_035268685.1 Candidatus Krumholzibacteriia bacterium
GGGCCGTGTCGCCGCGCGCGGTGAACAGACGGGCCAGGTACAGCTGTGCGGGCACCCGCCAACGGCTGTCGCCGAAGGCCAGGGCCAGTTCGTCGGCCCGGACCAGACAGCGCTCCGTCTCCGTCCATTCGCCGCGACGGAAGAGCGCGATCCCCAGTGCATTCAGACTCTGCACCAGCAACCGTGGGTCTGCCGTGCTCCGCGCCCGATCGACGGCACGTCGGGCGTTCTGCGCCGAAGACTGCAGTCGCCCCGCGATGGCATCGATCCGGGCCAGGAGGATCCGGGCCTTGACCTCGGAGCCCGCCTCGCCGGTGAACGCATAGAGCTCGGCCGCGAGCCCGGCCCGGGCCAGGGCGCGGGGCAGGTCCGCGGCGTGGACCAGGTCGGTGTAGGCTTCGAGGTGCGCGAGATCGGCGACCAGCGGCGTGGGGCCCTGACGCTCGTGGACCTCGGCCCGGATCTGATCCAACGCCTCGGACACGATCGGATCGCTGGCCCCGGCCAGGGCCCCGATCCAGGCGGCACGCACGACCACCCGCCTGGACTCGACCGGAGCGGTCGCGATCGACTCGACCTGCTGCAGGGCGAGAGCGTGCACGGACCCGCGGTCACCCGCGTCCCAGTACGCCCGGCAGAGCGCCCAGGACAGACCCGGGCCGGGATCCGACGCGAGGTCGGAGGAAACGATCGCCAGCGCCTCGTCGGACAACCCGCGATCGACGGCCTCGTGGACGAGGCGTGTGAGACGGTCGGCAGAGGGTTCGTCGGTCGATCCACGCATGCGTGAGCGCAGACCCCGGCGTTCCCTCTCGACCGTCGCAGTGTCGAGAGTGGGGACTCGAATCGCCATGGTCTCCTCCTCGGGTCAGCGCAGGAGGAAGGCCCAGAGCGACATCAACCAGGACCAGAAGTCCCGGTCCGACGGATCGACGGTGCTCACGCGCAAGGTCGACGCACCGTCCGACAGCGTGGGAGTGTCCGGATCGGCGGAATCGGACGGGCGCTGCTCGCCGCCCCACGGGTCTCCTTCCAGCGATCCGCCACCGTGCCCGTGACGGGGATCGTCGCTCCGATCGGACATACCGGAGCCATCGACGAAGTGGCGGGTCTGCGCGGCCTCGGCTGTATCGACAGCGGCCGCGACGACGGCGAAGGCGAGAAGGGCGAGTGCGAAGAGGCTCCCGGCGGAGCGGAGGTTCCGAAGAGTTCGGGAGAACATGGTGTCTCCTGTGGTGTCTTGGTGTGGGGTGCCTCGGCCCCTCGCCACGCCTGTTCGGACGAGAACGCGGCGGAGGACCGAGCTCGGAACCCGTGTCGAGGGAGGCGGAACGCGTTCGCGGACGCACCACGGCGCGGGCGTGGAGCGGGAACTCCACGCGCGGGAACCGTGCGGGGGATCGATCGCACGGGAGCCTGTCGGATCGAAGCGTCCACGCTCGTGATCGGTGGGAGGCGAGACACGAGCGTGGGCAGTGTGCCCGATTTCGGGGTTCGATGACAACCCCCCTGATGCAGAACGATCACACAAGTGGCATTGCTGCCCCCTGGATCGGGATCTACGATCCGTCCGTCTGTCGAGACCCCTTCTCGATCGCAACTCGCGGATCTCCCGCGCCCCTCCTCGCGTCGGCCCGGGCCCGTGGGAACCGTGGATCGAAGGCCGGGGGGTGTCCCGGCCGGATCCGGGGGTCGGTCACGCCGTGGGACGCCGCCCGGTGCGGCACCTGGGGCATCGTGGCGCGACCATCCCTCTTCGGATTCGACCGGGCGCCTCCTCGCCCCTTCCGCCGGACGCGTGCCGCACGCGCACCTGCGTCGACCCACGGTTCCCGCGAGTCGAGGGTCTCCGGGCGGGCACCCCCTGTCTCCAGTCCGGAGGACTGCGTCCGTGAACTATCCCGTATGGGACCTCCCGTTCGCGCACGGGCTGCTGATCGCCGTCGTCGCCATCCTGCACGTGTACGTGGCGCACTTCGCGGTGGGCGGCGGTCTGTATCTCGTCGTCGTCGAACACATGGCGCGCCGTCGCAACGACCACGTGTTGTTGGGAACGCTGCAGCGTCACTCCCGCTTCTTCGTGTTGCTCACGCTCGTCTTCGGGGCGATCAGCGGAGTGGGCATCTGGTTCACGATCGGGTTGATCAACCCGGCCGGG
>DATFKK010000077.1 GCA_035268685.1 Candidatus Krumholzibacteriia bacterium
CGCTCGGCGCCGTGGCTTGTCGCGATGGACCGTGCTCGGCTATCCTCGACGCTCCCCCTGCTCGCCACCTCTTTCTTCGCCCTTCGTTCCCCACGTCCGGTCGCCCCGAGATCGGGCCGCGCCACCATCGGAGCTGCATCCATGAAGTCCACTCTCGCCGCGGCCCTCCTGCTGTTGCTCGGGGTCTCGCCCGCTGCCGCCCAGCCCTTCTTCATCGCCGAGATCTCCGGCACCTTCGACCGCGAGCTCGAGAGCGGCGGGACCGTTCCGGCCGGCCTCGGTCCGGGGGTGTCGTACACCGCCACCATCCAGTACGACGTCTCGCTCGCCGGCGCCGATCTCGAGTCCTCGCCCACCGCGTTCCGCTCCGACCTCGATGCATCGACCACGCAGTTCGTCGTCGAGGCCGGCGGCCAGACCTGGTCGCTGCCCTCTTCGGCCACGCTGACGCCGGACCTGTACGTGGAACACCGCATCCAGGCGAACCCCTTCCCCGGCCACTTCGAACTCTCCGCGACCGCCGGGCCCGACGCCGCGGACTTCCCCGGACTGTTCGGCCCGACGAACACGGCCTCGGGGCGGTTGCTCCTGCTGTACCAGGACGTGCAGTTGTGGAACGACACGGTCCTGCCGGCGAGCGAGCACATCAGCGATCCGGCGCAGATCGACCTCGCGAACGCTTCGTTGCAGCTCTTCCGCGTGAGCGCGGCCAACGGCGACTCGTTCTGGCGCGTCTACGACGACGATCCCGCGGTGTCCCTCCGTATCGAACAAGGTCCCGTGACCACCGATGAGGGATCGTGGACGAAGGTGAAGGCCCTGTTCGACGAGTGATCGCCACATCATCCCGGGGGGAGGGAGCGGCACGGGGCGACGGCCACGACGTCGGCTTGTCGCCGCGGTGCGCGCTCGGGTATGCTCGGTAAGACCCTGTTGCCTGCGCCTCCATCGCAATCCGTTCTCCACGCCCGGCCGCGTGCGTCCGGGCCGCGCCCACATCCGGAGTCGTATCCATGAAGTCCACTCTCGCCATCGCCCTCGTGCTCCTGCTCGGGGCCACGCCCGCCGCCGCCCAGCCCTTCCTCATCGCCGAGATCTCCGGCATTTTCGACCGCGAGTTCGAGAGCGGCGGGACCGTTCCGGCCGGTCTCGGTCCGGGGGTGTCGTACACCGCCACCATCCAGTACGACATCTCCCTCGCCGGGCCCGACGCATTCGCCTCGCCGACCGAGTTCCGCTCCAACCTCGATCCGGCGACCACGCAGTTCGTGATGGAGGCCAGTGGCCAGGTGTGGTCGCTGCCCTCGTCCACCACGCTGGCACCGATCCTGTACGTGACGCATCGGATCCAGACGGCGACGGCGGTCGGCGACTTCGAGCTCGCTTCGAGCGCCCAGCCCGACGTTGCGGACTTCCCCGGACTGTTCGGTCCGTCGAGCACGGCCACGGGACAGCTCCTCGTGAACTTCGAGGACCCGCAGCTCTGGAACGACACGGTGCTGCCGGCGAGCGAGCACATCAGCGATCCGGCGCAGATCGACCTCGCGAGCGCCTCCTCGCAGCTCTTCCGCGTGAACGCGAACAATCGCAACTCGACCTGGCGCGTCTACGACGACGACCCCACGATCACCCTGCGCATCGAACAGGGGCCGGTGACCACCGACGAGGGCTCGTGGACGAAGGTGAAGGCCCTGTTCGACGAGTGATCGCTGCCGAGTTCCGCGACGGAAGGAATCCCGCATGATCCACGGACGCCTCGTCACCCTGCCCACCGAAGGCTTCAGCGACGTCCACGACGTCACCGACGAGGTCCGTACGACCCTGCACGAATCCGGGGTGACCGAGGGCGTGGCCAACGTCTTCTCGATCGGCTCGACGGCCTCGGTCACCACGCTCGAGTACGAACCCGCCCTGGTGAAGGACCTGCAGGAAGCGCTCGAGAAGCTGTGGCCGCACGACATGCGCAGCCATCATTCGGAGACCTGGGGCGACGACAACGGCTTCTCGCACCTGCGTTCGGCCTTCGTCGGTTCCGACCTCACCGTTCCCGTGCACCAGGGTGAGCTCGTGCTCGGCACCTGGCAGCAGGTCGTCGTGATCTGCCACGACAACCGGCCGCGCCAACGGAAGGTGTTCGTGCAGGTCGTCGGGGAGTGAGGGGCGGCGGATCCCGCCGAGTGCCCTATCCTTCCCCCGTCGATCCTCGCGCACGGTCGGCCGCCCGCGGGCGGCATCCTCCTGTCTTCCGTCGTCTCCCTGGAGTGTCGACCCATGCTCTCCGCCCTGTTGCTGGCGCTGCTCACCGCGAGCACCGCTGCCGCGGACACGTCCGCGACCCCGACTCCCACGCACGAACTCCGCACCCGTATCGTCGATCCCGTACCCCTGGTGCCCGACCTTCCGTCGAGCGTGCGGCTCGACGCCGAGACCACGCAGAGCGGCGCCTTCACCACCACCGGCGAAGCCCTGCAGGCGTTGCCCTCGGTGCACGGCGTGCAGCGTGGCGCAGGTCAGGTGGAACCGGTGATCCGCGGCCTCGGCAGCGAGCGCGTGCGGACCCAGGTCGGTCCGCTGCCCTTGTTCGGAGCATGTCCGGGCAAGATGGACCCACCCGTGAACATGCTGCCCCTGCTCGCCGCCGACGAGATGACCGTGGTCGAGGGCCTGGCTCCCGTGGCGCTGGGTACGGCCGGCACGGGCGGACGCATCGTGCTCGACGACGAACTCCGTCGTTTCACCGTTCCCGACCTGGTCGGATGGCTGCGCGGCGGCTTCGACGGTGCTCGCAACGCCACCGTGGGCGAACTGCGGGTCGACCGGCGCATCGCCGGCGTCGACACCCGCGTCGCCCTCGAGGCCGTCGACGCCGGTGACTACGAGGACGCTCGCGGACGCACCGTGCCGAGCGCGCAGGAAGTGGTGCACGGCGTGCTGTCGGTAGCCGGTGATCCCGACCAGCGCACACGCGCATGGATGACCCTGAACGTGGGGAGCGAAGACCGGACCCTCTTCCCCGCCCTGCCCATGGACATGCGCCGCAGCGACATCGGCATGCTCACCGGTGGCGTGCGTCGCGCCGTCGACGACGAAACCCACTGGGAGCTGCGCGTCGGCGGCTCGCGGATCGACCACTCGATGGACAACCAGCTCAAGTCGAACCGCACGATGATGGAAGCGAACACCGAGTCCGAGGCCAGCAGCCTCGCGGCCCGGGCCACCTGGACCACGCGCTGGAGCGACCACGACGTCCAGTTCGGGCTCGACACCACCACCATGGCCCGTGACGCCCGCCGGCGACGGACCGTGTTCGCCATGGATCGCACCTTCGACGAACACCTCTGGCCCGACCTGTCGCAGAGCACCGTGGGCGTGTTCGGCCAGTGGCAGCGCCGCGTCGCCGCCGGCCACGAACTGCGCGTGGGCGCTCGCGCGAACCACGTGAACAGCCGCGCCGACGCCACCGACGATCCCCTCGGTGCCGGCACCATCGCCGACGCCTACGTGCGCTTCCACGGCGACGACGCCCGCCGCAGCGACGACGACCGCTTCGTCGCCAGCGGCAACGTCCAGTGGCAGTGGCGCCTCGACCGCCGCACGTCGGTGCACGCCGGTACCGGCATCACCCAGCGCGCACCCGGCGTGCACGAGTCGTGGATCGCCTTCGCCCCCGCGCCCGGCGGCTTCCGCGTGGGCAACCCGACGCTGGACACCGAGACCGGCTGGGAGAACGAGATCGGGCTGCGCTGGGACTCCCGCGCGCTGTCGATCGCCGCGACCGCCTACCACACCGAGTTCCGCGATTTCGTGCTCGAGACCACCGTTGCCCGGGAGGACGTGAACGGCGACGGGCGTGTGGATCGTGTCCGCGGGTTCGAGAACGTCGACGCCCGCCGCACCGGCGTCGAACTCACCGCCACCGCGCGTCCGTGGCGCTGGCTCGCGCTCCCACTGAGCCTGCACGCCGTCCGTGCGCACGACACCACGTACGATCTCCCCCTGCCGCAGACACCACCCGTCGAAGCCCGGTTCGGAACCCGGGTGATCGGCGCGCGTGGTCCGTTCGCGCCGTGGAGCGCGCAGCTCACCGCCCGCGCCGTGGCCGAACAGGACCGCGTGGATCCACGGTTCGGCGAGGACCGCACCCCCGGCTTCGTGACCCTCGACCTCGACGTCGATCTCAGTCCGAGCCCCGCCCTCGTCCTGCGCGCCGGCGTGCGCAATCTCCTCGACCACGCCTACCACGAACACCTCACCCGCGAGGCGGTGCTGCCCACGCAGGACCTCGCCGCCGGTGACGAGGTGGGCGCTCCCGGTCGGGCGGTGCACCTGTCGCTGGGGTGGCGGTACTAGCCCCAATTCGTCAAAAACTCACGCCGCCTGGAGGGCCCGAACGAGTCGTTCGACGGTCCTCCGGGCCGGCAGGCTACGGGCCATCCTGAGTGTCGCCCGGCCTCGTGGCCGTTGCACGAGCCCTGCTCGGCAGATCCACTCGAATCGCATCGTCGCCATGCGTCGTAGCTCGAAAAGCGGCGATCGTTTCGCGGTTGGTCTTCTTCGCGTCGCTCCCGCTTCGATCTGAAAGCTGACCATGAGATTGTGCGCCATCACCGACAGGATCTGCCAGGTGCTGTTCGCGGCGTAGTCGTGTGTCGGAATCGCATCGAAGGCATAGGCGCCCTTCAGTTCGGACAGCACCTTCTCGTGCGCGCCGCGTCCGGCCATGAAGTCCCACAGCGCACGCAGGCCGACCGTCTTGTTCGTCACGATCGCCGAGTACTCGTAATGCCCGTCGTCGGGATCGAACAGGTCGAGCTGGTAGTTCTTCGGGCTCTTGTGCCAGACCTTCTTGCGGTAGATCGCCACGCGTCGCTCGATTCCCCAAGTCTCGATCGGCAAGATCACCTCGAAGCCGTCGAGGCCTTCGGCCACGCACTTCCAGCGTCGCCGTTTCTGGATGAGACCCTTCAGGCCGAGCCATTGGTAGAAGGGGACCTTGATCGCGTACTCCGCACGCGACTCGAGCCAGACCAGCAGATCCCGCCGGAAGAAGGCCCCATCCATGCGGATCTCCAGTTTCGATCCCGGGCTGATCTCCTGGAGATCGGCGAAGACGTCTCGCAGGAAAGGCAGCGCGGTCTTGCCGTCGTGGACGTTGCCCGCGCGGTTCTTCAGGCCGATCACGTGTCCGGTCTGGGCGAGGTGCGCGGTGATCGGGAAGTAGCTCGGGACCTCGTGGTGATGCGGATTGTAGCCACGACACGCTCGCTCGACGGTCAGGCCCGTCGAGATAGCCGACGTGGCGTAGACGACGCGCGCCGACCAGGAGCATGGCCAACAGCAGCCGCACGACAGAACCGGCGGGAAAGACTCGGTGTAGCCCCAGCGGACGCAGATGACGGCGTGCCCTCGGCGAGAAATCCAGGCGCCGTAGATACCCGCCGATGATCTCGAGACCGGCGGAGGAGGTCAGCTGATCGGCGGTGACATCTAGGGCCAGAGGGGCGTTGACACGGCGGACCAGGTCCTCTTTTCTTCGTCTGACTGAGAGTGGCCTTTGGGTACAGGGATTCCTGCTGGCGTAGTCCTCCTTTTGTATCGTCAGGGGACCGATCTCAAGTGGAAAGGCGGTCTCCATCGCCGAGAGCCGCCTTTTCCCGTCTTAGGATTCTGACGAATTGGAGTTAGCGCGCGAGATCGCGGACGCGAGCCTCCTCGTCGCTCGTCATGCCCTGGCGCCGGCCCTTGTCGACCTCGGCCTGCCGAGCCCACTTGGGTAGCGCCTCTGCCGAACAGCCGATCCGCGGCGCAATCACCCGGATCGCTTCCCACTGGGACGTCCGCTCGATCTGGTGGTCCAGGACCATCCGGGCCGTCCGCTCACGCACCTCGGGGGAGTACCTGCTTCGTCGTGTCAGGCCCGATCTGTGATAGTCGCGCTGCCGGAGCGTGGCCACTTGGCCGAAAACCACCAGTGTCCAGAGTATCACCAGTGCCGCTGTCTCGTTCATGAACGACTCCTGCGTCTTGGTCCACCGACGAAACTCGTCATTGAGGCGCGTGGTCTGGATCGTGGTCCGCAGACTCTCCCACCGCGACTTCGGGAAGTGGTAGAACGTCAGTAAGTCGTGGCCAGCCTCCTGCAGGCTCGCGATCACGCCCTCGCACAGCTTCGACCACTTGCGTACGAGGGCGTCGTAGGCCTTCAATGCCTGCTCTCAAGACTCCCCGTAGACGGCCTTGCGATAGTTCCGCTTGAGCCCCCCGTGGCAGTGCTTCGGCGCGGCCGAGAGCGGATTTTCGAGGTTGTGTTTCGTGTTGTAGCGCTGGATCTTTGTCTCCCGCCACGCGTCGGCGAGTGATCGCAGCA
>DATFKK010000078.1 GCA_035268685.1 Candidatus Krumholzibacteriia bacterium
GATGTCAGAGCGGGCGCGTTGCTGTCGTCTCCGAACTCCCGACGGGTCGACTCGAGCTGGCGGGCCGTCACGTGGCCATCGAGGGCGTCGTGTTGGCCGGTCGACGCCACCAGGGGCCGGGACAGGTCGATGCTCATCTTCCAGACCAGACTCGGGCGGCCGTAGGGCGTGTCGCGGCGCGCGAAGGCGTCGACCGCGGTCTCGCAGAGTTCACGGGACCACAGGGCGTAGCGCGCGTCCCCGGTCGTGCGGGCGGCGCGATCCAGGGTCAGCATCCACCGTGTGAGATAGTGGAAGTACTGGCCGTCGCGATCCCACTCCTCGCGGGCGTCGAAGGGCTCGCGCCGCCCACGCTCGGGGCGTTCCTTTCCGATCCGCAGCCCCCCGCGCGTCGGGTGGAGCGCGCCCTCGTCGTCGTCCAGACCACTCAACCAGCCCTCGCGGGAGTCGTCGTCGCGATGGCGACCGAGCAGACGGTGGACCTGGTCGATCAGGGCCAAGGCCCGCGAACGGAAGCGGTCGTCGCCCGTGCGCTCGTACAGACCGAGGTCGGTCATGACGGCGAAGGCGTCGGTCCAGAGATAGCGGCGGGGCGGGCGCGACGATGTCACGCCAGTGCGGTCGGCGAAACGATCGAGGAGATCGACGGCTTCCAAGACACGCGGATCGGGCACGACGGACTCCTTTGGGAGGTGCTCACCGTGCACACGCTGCCGGTAACAGCCGGTGCCCGCATCGGGGGCATTCCCACCGAACACGTCGTCCGCGCCCGAGGGCACGTCGTCGGGGATGCGTCGCTCAGCCGGCCGGCGACAGATCCGTCGGGGGCAGGGGCATGTCGTCGATCACGTTCCGCAGGAGTTCCTGCTTCTCGTCCCACGGCAGGAAGGCGTGCCGGAATCCGTTGAGGGCGATCTCGCGCACGTGCGCGGCGCCCACGCCGCAGTTCGCGTGGGTGCGCCACAGTTCTTCGGTGACGCTGGTGCGCGTGAACAGCCGGTTGTCGGTGTTCACCGTCACCGGCACGCCCGCTTCGACGATCCGCCGAACGGGATGCTCCTCGAGACTCGGCACGACCTTGGTCTGCACGTTGCTCGAGGGGCAGATCTCCAGGGCGATCTGGCGGTCGACCACGTAGCGCATCAGCGCCGGATCCTCGACCAGCGTGATCCCGTGTCCGATCCGGTGCGCGCCGTTGTACAGCAGGGCCTGGCGGATCGAGTCGGGTCCCCAGGCCTCGCCCGCGTGGATGGTCAGACCCAGCAGATGGTTGCGGGCGTGGTAGAAGGCCGACAGGTGCTCCTTGGCGGGATTGCCGGCCTCGCCTCCCGCGAGGTCGAAGGCGACCACGCCACGGTCGGCGTAGGCGACCGCCAGCTCGGCCTGTCGCAGCGAAGCGCTCTCGAATCGATCACGCAGGCCACAGATGATCAGTCCGGTGCGGATCCCGAAGTCCTTCTGGGCCGCGGCCAGACCATCGAGCACCGCCTCGTTCACCTCTTCGAGGTCGAGACCCTCTTCGGTGTGCAGGACGGGTCCGTAGCGCACCTCGAGGTAGCGCACGTTCTCCCGCGCGTTGTCCTCGGCGAGCTCGTAGGCGGCGCGGCGCAGTGCCTCGGGCGACTGCAGCAGCGGGATCGTGTAGCTGAACCAGGCCAGGAAGGCCTCGAGCGACTCGCTGTCCTCGATCTGCATCAGCACGTCGTGCAGGCCGTCGACACTGTCCGACGGCAGGAGGTCGATTTTGCCCTGCCCGCGCGCGAACTCGAGCATGGTCTCGAGCCGGAGCGAGCCGTCGAGGTGGCAGTGGAGTTCGGCCTTGGGCCAGGCCAGGATGTCGTCGCGGGTGAGGACGGTGGCGGCCTTCATGGGAGCCCTCGTAGTCTGGGACACAGTCGGCTCCGGCCGTCTGTTGGCCGGAAGGTATTCCGCCCAACGTAACACGGGATCGCGCGTCCCGCGCCCTCCGGATCGGATCCGGCTTCCCTTCTCCCGCGACGCCGTCGCCACCGTACCGATGATCGGACCACCGGACCAGGATCCCCGCTGGCTGGCCAGAGCGAGCGACAGCTCCCTGCGCCGTTTGCTGCCCGGCCTGAAGCGGACCTTCGAGGCCGAGGCCGATCCCGCGGAGTGGGACCACTTCGAGGCGCGGCTGCGCGAGCACTTCATGCGCTTCTTCAGTCGGTTCCACGCGCTGTACGGGCACCAGTACGACTTCTTCTACCACCTCGGCGAAGTGGTGCACGCAGCCACGGCCATGTGGCACCAGCGCCCCGACGAGCTCAAGGCGCTCGACGCCCTGCGCGAGGTCGATCCCGGCTGGTACGCATCGCGGCGCATGGTCGGTGCGATGTGCTACGTCGATCTCTTCGCCGGTGATCTGCAGGGCATCCGCGATCGGATTCCCTATCTGAAGGAGCTGGGGATCACCTACCTGCACCTCATGCCGGTGTTCGACGTGCCCGAAGGCGACAACGACGGCGGCTACGCCGTGCGCAGCTTCCGCGAGGTCCGGCCCGACCTCGGTACCATGGACGATCTGACCGAGCTGGCCACGGAACTGCGCCACCACGGGATCTCGCTGGTCCTGGACTTCGTCCTGAACCACACCTCCGACGAGCACGAGTGGGCCAGACGCGCTCTGCGCGGCGAGGAGGAGTACCAGGACTACTACCGGATGTTCGACGACCGCACCCTGCCCGACGCCTACGAGGGCAGCATGAGCGAGATCTTCCCCGACGATCATCCGGGATCGTTCATCTACCGCAACCGCATCAAGAAGTGGGTGTGGACGACCTTCAACAACTACCAGTGGGACCTGAACTACGAGAACCCCGAAGTGTTCAGCCGCATGGCGCAGGAGATGCTGTTCCTGGCCAACCAGGGTGTGGAGATCCTGCGCTTCGACGCGCTGGCCTTCGTGTGGAAGCGGCTGGGGACCACCTGCCAGAACCTGCCCGAGGCCCACTGGGTGATCCAGGCCTTCAACGCGCTGGTGCGGATCGTGGCACCGGCAGTCGAGTTCAAGTCCGAGGCGATCGTCCATCCCGACGAGGTACGCAAGTACGTCGATCGCGACGAGTGCCCGCTGTCGTACAACCCCGAGCTCATGGCGCTGCTGTGGGAGGCGCTGGCCACGCGTGACGTGCGCGTGCTGAACCACGCCGTGCGGCGTCGTTACGACGTGCCCGAGGACTGCGTGTGGGTCAACTTCCTGCGATGCCACGACGACATCGGGTGGGCCTTCTCGAACGAAGACGTCGAGGCCGTGGGTTTCGACCCCGACGCTCACCGACGTTTCCTGACGGACTTCTACACCGGGCGCTTCCCGGGAAGCTTCGCCCGCGGCGAGCCCTTCATGGAGAATCCCCTCACCGGTGACGCGCGTGTGTCGGGCATGCTGGCGTCGCTGTGCGGACTCGAGAAGGCGCTCGACGAGGACGACGCCCACGAGGTGGAGTTGGCGGTGCGACGGGTCCTGCTGCTGCACGGCATCGTGATCACCCTCGGCGGTCTTCCGTTGATCTATCTCGGCGACGAGATCGGCATGCCCAACGACCACTCCTACCACCGTGATCCGCAGAAGATCGGGGATTCCCGCTGGTTGCACCGTCCTCGCTTCGACTGGGACCGGGCCGAGCGGCGACGCGACGCCGACACCCCGGAGGGTGCGATCTATCAGGGTCTGCTGCGTCTGGTGCAGCTCCGGCAGCAGAACCCGGCCTTCACCCGCAACGGCGACACCGAGTTCCTCGAGACCGGCAATCGCCACGTCTTCGGATTCCTGCGTGACTACGAAGACCACGGCGTGCTCGTGCTGGGCAACTTCAGCGAGCACGAGCAGGCGGTCGAGGCACGCCGGCTGCGGCAGATGGGCATGCGCAAGACCATGGTCGACCTGTACGCCGGGCGTTCGATCACCGCGACCGAGAAGCTCGTGCTCGAGCCCTACGAGTGCATGGTGCTGTCGCGCGTGGGTTGATGGTCAGTCCCGTTTCCCGCCGAGCAGCCAGCGCAGCGGCCGCGGGATACCGTCCTCGGGCCGCACGCTGCCCGGGCCGATACGGATCCACTCGACACCGGCATCCACGTGCGGCAGGTCGATCGCGAGATCGCGGAC
Source organism: Candidatus Krumholzibacteriia bacterium (assembly GCA_035268685.1). NCBI lineage: Bacteria > Candidatus Krumholzibacteriota > Candidatus Krumholzibacteriia > Candidatus Krumholzibacteriia bacterium. Next base: position 4,124 of record DATFKK010000078.1, read on the forward strand.
CTCGATCTCCGACCACGACAATCGGTGACCGGCATCGTCGGTGCTCACGCCGCAGGAGCGGATCACGAGCACCACGGGGCCGATCGACGGCGGGCCGGTGAGTTCGACGGACACGTCCTTGCCGCCGTCCGCCGACTCGACGTGGAGGCGCTCGAGGGTCCACTCGTCGCCGAGCCACCGCTCCGAGATCAGATCGCGTGCCGCGTTCACAAGTCCTCCCAGGGCGCGGTCCCGCAGCTTCCTCATCCGGCTCTCTCCTCGGACTCGCACGACGGGTACGGGAGCGTCGATCATGGGCAGTCCCGGCGCGGAACTCAAGTGCCGAGGGCGCCGACCGAGCCTGCCCCATCGCGCGTTGGGGTGTCCCACCATGGCCGCCGGGCCCGTGAACGTGCGACCTGTACCGGCAGCCCGTGTTCCGAGACCGCGAGCCGACTCCCGAGGAGGCCCTCCATGCCCGCCCCACGCCGATTCCATCGAGTCCTGTGTGTGCTCCTGACCGGCGCCCTGCTGTTCCCCGCCGCGGCGACGGCCCAGATCGACGATGAGGGCGTCGCCATCGCGCGTCAGCTGTCCGACGCCTTCGAGTCGGTGGCCGAGCTGAACCGGTTGTCGGTGGTGAGCGTGGTGTCGACGGGGACCGCGCCGTCGCCGGAGTCGCGGAGTCCCTTCGAGGGCTCACCGTGGGAGGAGTTCTTCGGCCGTGACTTCTTCGAACGCTTCGATCCGTCGAGCGACGGCGGCCAGCGCATGCGCCTGGGGCAGGGCAGTGGCGTGATCGTCTCGAAGGACGGCTACGTGCTCACGAACAACCACGTGGTGGCCAACGCCGGCGAGGTCGAGATCGTGCTCGGCGACGAGCGGCGCTTCACCGCCGAGATCGTGGGCACCGATCCCAAGACCGATCTCGCCGTGTTGAAGATCGACGCACCGGACCTGATGCCCGCCCGGCTCGGCGACTCCGATGCCATGAGCGTGGGCGAATGGGTCGTGGCTGCCGGCAATCCCTTCGGACTGACCGCCTCGGTCACCGCCGGGATCGTCAGCGCGCTCGGGCGTTCCAACATGGGAATCACCGACTACGAGGACTTCATCCAGACCGATGCGGCGATCAATCCCGGCAACAGCGGCGGTCCTCTGCTGAACCTCGACGGCGAGGTCGTGGGCATCAACACGGCGATCATGACCCGCTCCGGTGGCTCGATGGGCGTGGGCTTCGCCATTCCGTCGAACATGGCGCGTGACATCATGAACAGCCTGATCGAGACCGGACGCGTGGTCCGCGGTTGGCTGGGCGTGGGGATCCAACGGCTCACGCCGGAGCTCGCCAATTCCTTCGACTTCGAAGGCGACGAGGGCGTGATCGTGGCCGAGGTCGACGAGGGCACGCCGGCCTACCGCGGCGGGCTGCGCGCGGGCGACATCGTCGTCGCCTACGACGGCCGACCACTCGAGTCGATGGAAGGCTTCCGGACCGATGTCGCGTCGACGCCACCGGGCACAGAAGTGCCGATCGAGGTGGTTCGCGACGGGGAGACGCGTGAGTTGCGCGTGGAGGTCGGCGAACTCGAGACCCGCGGCCGGGTGGCGAGCCGGCCCGACGAGGACGGCATCGAGCTCGGCATCGGCGTGCAGGAGCTCACACCGACGCTGGCCGAGCGCATGGGTCTCGACGACGAGACCGACGGCGTGGTCGTCACGCAGGTTCGACGCGGTAGCAAGGCGGCGGCCGCCGGTCTGCGCCGCGGCGACCTGATCGCCGCCGTCCAGGGCCAGGACGTCACGTCCATCCCGGAATTGCGCGAGGCCCTCGACGACGCCCAGGGCCGCGGAGCGATCCGTCTGGCCGTCGTGCGCGGTGGAATGCGCATGTACGTGGTGGTGTCGGATCTGGGTTGACCGGGCGGAGGTCGGTGCGAATCGAAGGTCGAATGAAGTCACGGTCCTGACCGTCCATTTGACGCATCTCTCTACTGTGTTAGGGTCTGCACTCGCCTGCGCGGGCCACCTCTCGGCTGTTTTCCTGGCCTGCCTCGCCCTGAGACCCCCCGAAAACCGCCGAATTCCCTGTGCCAGAGCGCAGTTGGGAGGCGCCAAGCCCTGCTGAGCAGCCGCCATCCGGGTGATCCAGCCGTTTGTGCGGGGCGCAACAGGAAGGACCTCACGTGACCCACGAAGTCCATCCCGAGGAAGCTGCGTCGAAACGCAAGCTCGCAGAGAAGTTGAGACGGGCCGAGAAGACGGCCCGCCAGAAGGCCATCAAGGAACGCGAGAAGTTCCGTGGCCTGCAGATCCGACCCACCGCGTCCTTCTTCGACGATGCCGAGGCCAAGGAGCCGGGCGAGGACAACTGGGAAGGGTTCGGATTCGACATCCATCCGCAGGTGACGGTCGCGTCGGGGCTGGTCCTGGCGATCTTCATCGTACTCACGCTCATGTTCAAGGAGCAGGCGGCGACGGTGGCCGACAGCGCGCTCGCCTGGATGTCGAGCAGTTTCGGTTGGTTCTTCATCCTGGCCGCGAACATCTTCATCGGTGCCGCGCTGTTCTTCGCGTTCAGCCGTTTCGGGTCGATCCGGATCGGCGGCAGCGACGCCCAGCCCGAGTTCTCGACACCCGCCTGGTACGCCATGTTGCTCAGCGCGGGGATGGGAATCGGGTTGATGTTCTGGAGCGTCGGCGAGCCGATGTTCCACTACGCCACACCCTCGCCCATGTTCAACGGGATCGAGCCTCAGTCGCCCGAGGCGGCACAGGCGGCGATGGGTGTCACGTATTTCCACTGGGGTCTGCACCCGTGGGCGATCTACTCGGTCGTGGCCCTGGGCCTGGCCTTCTTCGCCTACAACCGCGGCCTGCCGCTGACGATTCGTTCGATCTTCCACCCGATCCTCGGGAATCGGATCCATGGGGGTTGGGGGAATCTGATCGACGTGCTGTCGGTCCTGGCCACGCTCACCGGGCTGGCGACGTCTCTGGGCCTGGGTGTCCAGCAGGTGAACGCCGGCCTGAACTACCTGTTCGGGCTCAACATCAGTCCCGAGATGCAGGTCATCCTGATCGCAGTGATCACGGGGTTCGCGGTGATGTCGGTGGTCGCCGGCCTCGACGGCGGCGTGAAGCGTCTCAGTGAGTGGAACATGGGTCTGGCGGGCATCCTCATGCTCTTCCTGTTGATCGCGGGCACGTCGATCTACATCCTCAGTGGCTTCACCCAGAACATGGGCTTCTACCTGACCCATCTGGCCGAGCTGAGTCTGTGGACCGAGACCTTCCGCGAGTCGAACTGGCAGGGAAGCTGGACGGTGTTCTACTGGGCCTGGTGGATCTCGTGGTCGCCCTTCGTGGGCATGTTCATCGCGCGCATCTCGAAGGGGCGTTCGGTCCGAGAGTTCATCCTGGGCGTGATGATCGTTCCCACGCTGCTGTCGTTCGTGTGGATGTCGGTGTTCGGCGGCTCGGCCCTGTCGTTGCAGGCGAGCGGGACGGCGGACATCCTGGCCGCGGTGAACGCGGACGTCTCGACGGCGCTCTTCGCCATGTTCGAGCATTTCCCGTTGACCCAGGTGCTGTCGGGCATCGGAATCATTCTGGTGACGGTGTTCTTCGTCACCTCGTCGGACTCGGGCTCGCTGGTCGTCGACCATCTCACCTCGGGTGGGAAGCTCGACTCGCCGGTGCCGCAGCGCGTGTTCTGGGCCGTCATGGAGGGTGTCGTGGCCGCGGTGCTGCTGCTCGGCGGTGGCCTGAGTACGTTGCAGACGGCGGCGATCACCACGGGATTACCCTTCGTGGTCGTGCTGCTGTTGATCATCTACGCCCTCTACGTCGGGCTCTCACAGGAGCTCTACGTGGAGAAAGCGGTCCAGAAGAAGCTGCAGGACGTGGTCGAGGAGCACCGCGTGACCGAGGCCGTCGCATCGGCCCAGGAGGAACTGGCCGACGCGAAGGACGGAAAACAGGTGACCTGAGTCGATCGAGGCATCCGGGGTTCTCGCGACGGCGGTCGTGCCGTCGCGGGCCCCACCCCGATCGGTTCGAGCGTAGCCGAAGTGATCACAAGAGGTTCCCCGTGTTCGCGAGATCGGTACACGGCCAGGTCCCGGCGAACGCGCGGAACTTCTGCAAACTTCCCTTGAAACTCTCCTGCAAGATGTCAGAGTGGCTGCCGTCTGACGTCGTATCGGAGACTTCTGCGCCTCCACCGCCGAATCCCGCTCGGGGTTCGTTGCCCCCTCCGTGTGCCGGGCACGCGAAGGCGCGGGCTGGCCGTGTCACGAGCGCCGGCGTTCAGTGCCGAAGCGCGCGTCGGAAAATCGTCTTCGAAGCGGCCGCGAGCAATCTCCCGCCGTGAGAGCGGCATCCGCCAGTGTGGCGGAACAGCCCGGCACCGATCGCTCGCCGGCGACCCTCAACGAATGGATGTCCATGAAGAACTCCGTGAACGAACGACCGAATCGCATTCCGGGCCTGATCCTGCTCGCTGCCGTCGTGGCGCTGGCCGGACCCCTGGCCGACTTCGCGCGGGCGCAGGAAGCGTCCATCCAGTACGGCGGGGCGTTGCGCTACAACTACCGCGTCCAGTCCTGGGACTCGGCCGAGAGCAATCGTGACAAGGGTGGGGAGTTCCTGCTCGACACGATCCGGTTCGAGGCCGACGGCTCCTACAAAGACCTGACGATCTCCGCCGAGTACCGGTTCTACTCCGGTTACCACATGCTTCATCACGGCTACGTGAGCTGGGACTACGCCGATCACTCCGACATCCAGCTCGGTGTGCACCAGGTGCCCTTCGGGATCCAGCCCTACGCGTCGCACAACTGGTTCTTCGACGTCGGCTACTACGTCGGCCTCGAGGACGACTACGACGCCGGGATCCAGCACGTCACCACCGGTGACAACTGGAACCTGAAGCTTGGCTTCTACAAGGAGGACGAGGGGAACGGTACCGGGAACAGCCGGGACAGCGCTCGTTACTCGTACGACGTGGTGAACGCAGACCTGCCCACGCCCGGAGGCGACACGGTCACGCGCACGAACGAGGAGATCAACCAGTTCAACGGGCGGTATGCCTACACTTTCGAACATGGTGAGAACGCGCGCACGGAGGTCGGTGTCTCAGGACAGTTCGGCTTCGTCTACAATGGCACCACGGCCGAGACGGGCGAGCACCAGGCCTACGCCCTGCACGCGGTCGGCGACTACGGCAAGTTCAACATCATGACCTCGGCGATCTACTACGACTACGACCTCGATCTTCCGGAGGGAGATCCGGTCGGTGAGGAGTTCGTCGCCTTCGGTGCCTACGACTTCCCGTACTGGATCGCGGCCGAGGGCTACGTCTACCTGTTCAACGTGGCCTACAGCTCGGGCTGGGGCCTGGGGCCCTTCGAGAACCTGACCTTCTACAACGATTACAGTGTGCTGGACAAGGCCGAGGACGACTGGGAGACGACCTTCCAGAACGTGCTGGGTTTCTCGGGTGCGGCCGGCCCCCTGTACACCTATTTCGACATCGCCATGGGCAAGAATCATCCGTGGCTCGGCGACTTCCCGTCGACCTGGACCTTCGGCCTCGCGCAGGGCGACCCCGACGCCGACTGGGAAGTCCGCTACAACATCAACTTCGGCTACTACTTCTAGGTCGTGACAGCTGCGCGTAGCCAGGAGGTGAACGCATGAACGATGACATCGTGATCGAGGCGAAGAACCTCTACAAGGTCTTCGGCCCGGATCCCGACCAGGCCTTTCCCTTGATCGAAAAGGGTCTGAGCAAGGAAGAGATCCTGGACAAGACCGGCTGCGTCGTGGCCATCAACGATGCCAACTTCCAGGTCCATCGCGGCGAGATGTTCGTCGTGATGGGCCTGTCGGGAAGTGGGAAGTCGACGGTGATCCGGTGTCTGAACCGGCTCATCGACCCGACACGCGGACAGGTGCTCGTCGGCGGCGACGACATCATGCAACTGAGCGGTGATCAGCTCCGTGCGGTCCGTCGCAACAAGATGTCCATGGTCTTCCAGCACTTCGGCCTGTTGCCCCAGCGCACGGTGCTGAAGAACGTCGAGTTCGGGTTGGAGATCTCGAACATCGACCCCGCGGAACGACGCAAGAAGGCCCAGGACGCCCTGGAACTCGTGGGGCTGGCCGGCTACGAGTCGAGCCTGCCCAGCGAGCTCAGCGGCGGCATGCAGCAGCGCGTGGGTCTGGCCCGGGCGCTGGCCAACGATCCCGAGGTCCTGTTGATGGACGAGGCCTTCAGCGCGCTGGATCCGCTGATCCGCACCCAGATGCAGGACGAGCTGCTCGCCCTGCAGGAGAAGATGCACAAGACGGTGGTCTTCATCACCCACGATCTCGACGAGGCGCTGAAGATCGGCGACCGCATCGTGATCATGGGCCCCGGTGGGGGCATCCGTCAGATCGGCACGCCGGAGGAGATCCTCACCGAGCCGGCCGACGACTATGTCGCTGCGTTCGTGGAGAACGTCGATCGGACCAAGGTGATCACGGCCTCTTCGATCATGAAGAAGGCCGATCCGGTGGTTACGCCGAAGGACGGACCGTCGGTGGCCGTGCGTCGCATGGAGAAGCTGGGTCTGTCGACGGTCTTCGTGACCGACCACAACCGGGTGCTCCGCGGCATCGTGAACATCGACGACGCGGTGAAGGCCCGGAAGGACAAGACCCTCGAGGGAATCCTCCGCGAGGACGAGATCTACACCGTCTGGCCCGACACTCCGCTCAGCGATCTGATGGGACAGGCCATGGCGAGTCGCTACCCCATGGCGGTCGTCGATCACGACGGTCGGTTGCTGGGATTGCTCGACCGCGCCACGATCCTGGCCGAGGTCGGGGTGGAGAGCGATCAGGTCCAGACGCTGGTCGAACTGCAGCAATCGCAGGACGACGAGAGCGAGTCCGGCGAGACCCCGACGCAGGAGCAGGAATGATGTTCGCTTCCCTCGGAATCGCACCTCTGGCTTTCCTCGACGCCTTCGACGTCGGAAACTTCTTCGAGAAGATCATCAGCTGGCTCGAGACGAACCTCGCGCCCTTCTTCGACGGCCTCGGGGCCTTCATCGAATGGGTGCTCGGGGGGATCGAGACCGCGCTGATGTGGCCGCACTGGGGCGTGATCATCGCGATCCTGGTCTTCCTGGCATGGAAGGCCGTGGGGTGGCGCGTGGCCACGTTTTCGGTGATCGGGCTGCTGCTCGTGGTGCAGATGAACATGTGGGACGAAGCCATGGAGACCCTGGCGCTGATCGGCACCTCGGTCATCATCGCTCTGGTCGTCGCCGTCCCACTCGGGATCTGGTCGTCGAAGAGCGACACCGTCGAGAGCGTGGTCCGGCCGATCCTGGACTTCATGCAGACGCTCCCGGCATTCGTCTACCTCATTCCCGCCGTGCTGTTCTTCCAGCTCGGTAAGGTGCCCGGGGTGGTGGCGACCCTGATCTTCTCGTTGCCGCCGACCGTTCGCCTGACGAATCTGGGGATCCGTCAGGTGCCGAAGGAGATCAAGGAGGCGTCGCTGTCGTTCGGCGCGACGTCCCGTCAGACCCTGTTGAAAGCCGAACTGCCCGTGGCGCTGCCGACCATCCTGGCCGGCGTCAACCAGACCATCATGCTGGCCCTGTCGATGGTCGTCATCGCCGGCCTGATCGGGGCCGGTGGTCTGGGCAACCAGGTGGTCAAGGGCATCACGCAGCTCAACATCGGGCTCGGATTCGAAAGTGGGATCGCCATCGTGATCCTCGCGATCTATCTCGATCGTGTCACCCAGGCGCTGGGTACCGCCACGCAGCGGAATTGATGACCCAGCCGAAAGGAGAGTTCGTCATGAACCTTCGTCGTTGGACCGGTCTCGTGGCCGTGTTCACCCTGTTGACCTTCCTGCCCGCCTGTGGAGGCGGCGGAGGCAACGGTGGCGGCGACCAGGCCGCCCAGACCGAGAACAAGACCGCCGATCTCGTCTACGTGAACTGGGCCGAGGGCGTGGCCTACACGCACCTCGCAAAGGTCATCCTCGAGGACAAGATGGGCTACGAAGTCACCATCACCGCTGCTGACGTGGCTCCGGCCTACGCGGCCGTCGCCCAGGGCGACAAGGACGCCTTCATGGAGACCTGGTTGCCCGTGCTCCACGCGGACTACGTCGAGCGCTTCGAGGGCGAAGTGATCGATCTGGGCCACGTGTACGAGGGCACCCGGAGTGGCCTGGTGGTCCCGCAGTACGTGACCATCGACAAGATCAGCGAGATGAACGATCACGTCGAGGAGTTCGACGGCGAGATCACGGGCATCGACGCCGGTGCCGGCGTGATGAAGACCACCGAGCAGGTGATCGAGGACTACAACCTCGACTTCGAGCTGATCGCGTCGAGCGGACCTGCCATGACCGCTGCCCTTCAGAAGGCCTACAACGCCGAGGAATGGATCGCGGTCACCGGCTGGCGTCCGCACTGGATGTTCGGTCGCTTCGACCTGAAGTTCCTCGAGCAGGACCCCGACAAGCAGGTCTGGGGGAGCGGTAACATCCACATCATGGGCCGCAGCGACCTCGAGCAGGACAAGCCGGAGCTGGCGCAGTTCCTGAGGAATTACTTCTTCACCGATGCGCAGCTCAGCGACCTGATGATCGCCATGCGCGACGAGGACGATCTGGAGGCCGTGGCGCGTGAGTGGATGAACGCGCATCCGGACCTGGTCGACAGCTGGACCCCCTAGTCGAGTCGGGACTCCGTCCCCACGACATCGAGGCCGCTCCGGACGTCCGGGGCGGCCTCGTGCGTCGAGGGACGGCTCGCGGCGGGCTGCGAACCCGTTGGAGAACGCGAGACCAGGGGGCGTCTCCCCTGGATCCGCGAGATCCGTGGCATCCGCGCGATCCGCGGGGTCTCGGGGAAGCGACTCGTCAGGATCCGCGGAAATCCGTTAGGATTCTCGGGTTCGCTCGGAAGTCGATGCGATCACCGCCCACGCTGGGGTCCTGCTCATGAAGGGCGTCACCATGAAGCGCGTCCCGGCCCTGTCTCCGACCCGCATCACGGCCGTGTACGCAGCCGGGGCAACGATCTGGATCCTCGTCTCCGATCGTCTGGTCGGGATGTGGTTTCCCGACGCCGAGTCCTTCGTCCTGCTGCAGAACCTCAAGGGGCTGGCCTTCGTGCTGGCCACCAGCGTACTCCTGTACACGACGCTGGTGATGGAGCGTCGTCGGATCCAGCGCCTGGAACACGCGCGGCACAGCGACCGCGAGCTGATCCGGCTCCTGACCACGCTGGTCCGCGACGTCGTCTTTCGCTACCGCATGGTCGATCCGAAGGGATTCGACTACGTCAGCCCGGCGATCACCGACCTCACCGGTCACACGCCGCAGGACTTCTACGACGACCCGGATCTGGGCCGTCGTCACATCCACGAGGAGGACCGCGAGCGGATCCCGGATCGGGTCCGTCGTGCGTTCGACGAGCCCGTCCTCATGCGGTGGACACACCGTGATGGTTCGACCCTCTGGACGGAGATGAAGACCGTGCCGGTCCGTGACGACACCGGACGGCTCGTCGCGATCGAAGGGATTGCGCGGGACGTCACGGCCTTCCAGGCGGTGAACCGGCAACTCGAACGCGCGCTCGAGTCCGAAGAGAGCGCGCGGCAGGCCGCGCAGCGCTCGGAGGAGTATTCGAACCGTCTGCGCGAGGTGATCACGGAACTGGTCGAAGCCCGGACCGCCGACGAGGTCCGCGATCTCATCATCCAGCGCTCTCACCGAACCGCGCGCGCGCAGTCGTGTATCGTGGGCATGATCGATCCCACCGGCCGCAATCTCGAGATCGTCGGGGCGATCCACGAGGGCACCGCGTCGCTCGACGAGTACCAGCGGATCCCTCTGGATCGGGACACGATCCCGACCCGCATCGCCCGGACGGGGGAAGCAGTCTGGTTCGGCTCGCCCGCCGAGGCCGAAGCGTGGATGCCGGGAGGTGCGGCGGTCATGGAGTCCTTCGGTTCGAAGAGCTACGCCGGTCTGCCCCTGGTCGCCGAAGGGCGAGTGCTCGGTGTGTTGGCACTGGCCTACTACGAGCCGCGCTTGTTCGACGAGAGCGAGCGTGGGTTCCTGGTGGCCATGGCGCACCAGTGCGCGGCGGCCTACGAGCGCACGCGCCTGCGCGAGGCCACGGTGAAGTCTCAGCGGCGCCTGTACACCCTTTCGCAGCAGATGATCGAAGCGCAGGAGAACGAGCGCCGGCACATCGCTCGAGAGTTACACGACGAATTCGGGCAGCTGCTGGGGGCGCTGAACTTCAACCTGCACATCGCGATCGAGAAGCAGGAGGAAGACGACGAGCGCTCGTCGTCGGCCCTGGCCGAACTCTACGACAGCGTCGATCTGCTGGAGGAACTCTTCGGTCAGGTCCGGGCGCTGTCGCGCGAGCTGCGCCCGGCGATCCTGGACGACCTGGGCCTGGGGGCGGCGGTCGAGTGGCTGGTGGAAGGCTTCACCGAGCGATCGGGCCTGGCCATCCATCTCGACGATCGCATCGACCCCGCCGTTGCCATTCCTCCATCGATCGCGACCACCGCCTACCGCATCGTCCAGGAGAGTCTGGCGAACGTGACCCGCCACGCCGCAGCCGAACGGGTCGACCTCGGGATCTCGACCGAGACGGGCGAGTTGCACCTGGTGATCCGCGACGACGGCCAGGGCTTCGACGTGTCCGAGGCCTTCGAACAGGCCACCCGGGGATCGAGCCTGGGCCTCCTGAGCATGACCGAGCGCGCCGAGCTGGTGGGAGGGCGGACCGAGATCCGCTCGTTCTCCGACGGCCGAACCGGTACCGTGGTGCGGGTCTGGCTCCCCCTCGTGCCCCGTGGCACCGGTAGCTGATCCTCCGCGGCGCGAATCCGGCGCTTCTCGAGTCTTCCGGTATGCGGGAACCGCGGGCGGTCCCCGTGCCTTTCGGCACAATTCCACACTTGAGGCCCTGGGCCAATCCCCGACCCTTTCGGGTGGACCTCGCGCCGCGAACGACGGGCACTCCCTGCCGTCGACGTCCGATTCCGCTCAGGAGGCTCGACATGCTCATCCCCCGCGCCGGCATGGTGTCGGCGATCGTGATCCTCGCGTTCCTGGCCGCTCCGGTCCTGGCCGAAGATCACTCGGAATACATCGAAGGGCCCTTCGAATCGGGCCCGGAGGTCACGGAGACCTGTCTCTTCTGCCACGACGACGCCGAGGAGGTCATGGAGACCACCCACTGGAACTGGGGGCGGCCCCGGGATGGCGAAGAGGGCGAAGTCCATGGCAAGATCAACGCGTTCAACAACTTCTGTATCGCAGTGAGCAGCAACTGGGCGCGTTGCACGAGCTGTCACGCGGGCTACGGCTGGAAGGACGCTTCGTTCGACTTCGACGACCCGAACGCAGTCGATTGCCTCGTGTGCCACGATCGCAGCGGGACCTACCGCAAGGATCCGGCGGGTGCCGGTGCGCCGGCCGATGACGTCGATCTCACCGTCGCCGCACAGAGCGTCGGTGGGCCACCGACGAAGGAATCCTGCGGCAACTGCCACTTTTATGGTGGGGGTGGCGATCACGTGAAGCACGGCGACCTCGACAGCTCGCTGCTCGATGCCTCGTACGAGTTCGACGTGCACATGTCGGAGGACGGTCTTGCCTTCAACTGCCAGGACTGCCACATGACCGACGACCACCAGATCAGCGGGAATGCGATGGCGGTGTCGCCGGACCACGGCAACGCGATCAGTTGCCTGGACTGCCACGGCTCGGAGCCTCACGAGGGGCGGCTGTTGAACCAGCACCAGCGCGTGGCCTGCCAGACCTGCCACATCCCGGCCTTCGCCAAGGGTCGCCCGACCAAGGTCCACTGGGACTGGTCCGAGGCGGGGCAGGATCTTCCCGAAGAGACCGACGAATACGGGCTGCCCACCTACTCGAAGAAGAAAGGCCGATTCGTCTGGGACAAGAACGTCGAGCCCACCTACGCCTGGTACGACGGCACGGCCGGTGTCTACAGCGTGGGCGAGACCTTCGACCCGTCCGAACCACTGGTGCTCGCGTACCCGAAGGGGTCGGTGGACGATTCCGACTCGAAGATCCATCCGTTCAAGGTGCACACGGGCCGCCAGATCTACGATCGCCAACGGAACGTTCTCGTGGTACCGAAGCTCTACGGCGCCGGCGGCTACTGGGAGGACTTCGACTGGGCGAAGGCGGCAGAGCTCGGCATGGCGAGCGTCGACCAGCCCTTCAGCGGGGACCACGGCTTCGCCGACACGAAGATGTACTGGCGCCTGAACCACATGATCGTCCCCGGCGATCTCGCCCTGCAGTGTCGCGACTGTCACGCCCGCGGCGAGAGCCTCGACTGGCAGGCGCTGGGCTACCAGGGCGACCCCATTCGTACACGGCGTTCGGAGAACATCGTCGATCCGGACGAGGGACGTTGAGCCGAATCATGCACGACGACTTGCACCCGACGGAACGGAGGAACCGATGAGCGACTACCACGAGCCGTGGGAAGCTCTTCCCGAGGACGCTCGCGACATCCATCGCGCGCTCGTCAGTCTGAAGGAGGAGATCGAAGCGGTCGACTGGTACCACCAGCGGGTGGTGCTGAGCACCGATCCCGGACTGCGTGACATCCTCGCCCACAACCGCGACGAGGAGATGGAACACGCCTGCATGACCCTGGAGTGGCTGCGGCGCAAGGTCCCGGCTTGGAACGAGAACCTGCGGACCTATCTCTTCACCGAGGCCCCGATCACCGAGATCGAGGGCGAAGATCACCACGGCGGCACCGGGGAATCCTCCGGTGGCGACGACGGCACCGGGCTCGGCATCGGCAAGCCCGAAGGAGGTCGTTGACATGAGTCTGCTCCGACGTCACGTGGCGCCGCTCGCGTCCGCGGCCTGGGAAGAAATCGAGGACGCCGTTCGCGACGTGCTCACCCCCTGCCTGACCGGTCGTCGCGTGGTCGACCTGGACGGCCCGCACGGCCTCGACAAGGCCGCGGTCGGCCTGGGTCGGCTGGAAGTTCCGAAGAAGAGCAATGACGGTCCGGTGGGCTTCGGCGTGCATCGCGTCCAGCCGCTGGTCGAGGCCCGCGCCGTCTTCGAGCTCGGTCTGTGGGAACTCGACAACCTCGCCCGCGGCGCCAAGGACGTGGACCTGGGTCCGGCCGAGCAGGCCGCCCGGGATCTCGCCAGCTTCGAGGACGGTGCCGTTTTCAACGGTTTCGAGGCGGGCGGAATCGAGGGTCTGACGAACCTCGACGATCACGACCCGATCAAGCTCGATCTGCAGATCGACGCCTTCGCGGGGGCGGTCGGCAGCGCCGTGCTCACGCTGAAGGATCAGGCCATCGCCGGTCCGTACACGCTGGTGCTCGGTCCCGAGGCCTCGCGGTGGCTGGATTCGCAGTCCTGCGGGTATCCACTGCGGCGGCAGATCGCCGGGATCTTCGAGGGTGAGATCCTCTACAGCCCGGTGGTGCGTGGTGGCCTGCTGGTCAGCCAGCGCGGTGGCGACTTCGAACTGACCCTGGGCCAGGACATCGCGGTGGGCTACGAGGCCCACACGAACGGCAACGTCCGGTTGTTCCTGACGGAATCGTTCACGTTCCGGATCATGGAGCCGGCCGCGGCGGTGGTGTTGAAGCTGTAGGGCCGGAGCTCGTCGACGGAGATCCCTCACGACGGGGCGGGCCGGAAGCTCGCCCCGTTCGTGTTGTACGCCCGGCATGGGCACTGTCCTGGAGGTGGAAGTCCTCTCCCGACTCGATCCCACCTTCTCCGAGCACAGCCACGGCTTTGGTCCCGGGCGGCGCATCGGCATCCGCGTCAGCGCCGCGGGTCCTTCGGTTGCTGGACGAATGGGTCCGTCACCGGCTGCGGGCTTCCCAACCCGAGCAGTGGAAGCGAGGACGAACGATCTTCCAGAAGCTGCGAGGTCTGGGTCTGCCCAGCCTCGCCTCGTGATCTCGAGTGACCGAACCGCCCGGCGTGGAACCGCATGCCGGGTGGTGTGGGGGGTGCCGGGGGAACCCGGCGCCCCTATCCCGATCCCGGCAAGATTGCGTCTAGTCCGCGCCTGCTGCGGGACTCCGTTCGATCTCCAGGCCCTGACGATCCCACCGTACGCTCGCACCCTTGCCGTGTCCCGCGCGAAGCTGCGTGAAGCTGCGGAGTTCACCCGTCTCGTACCACTCGACGCGGAAGCCGTCGGGTACGCGCGGCCCGTTCGCCACGACACGTGTGGTCATCAGCGATTCGGGGTAGCCCGACGGGTGACGGGTCACCTGCGGTTCCAGGTCCGTGAAGCGCGCGTTCGGCGGGATCCGTTCGGACAGCGTGGCCACCTTGCGCTGTAGCTTCGGGTCCTGCGGAGCGAGCGCCCGCGCGCGCTCGAAGGCGGCCAGGGCCAGGTCGTGGCGGCCGATGCGTTCGAGCGCGAATCCCAGTTGCTGGTGGTAGGTCTCGTTGTCGTTCCACAGCAGGCTGGCCAGGTAGAACTGGGCCACGGCCGCCTCGTGCTGGCCGATGCCCGCGAGGAAGAAGCCCATCTGCGATCGCGTGACCGGATCGTTGGGTGCGGCCGCGACGGCTCGCTGGTAGTAGCCGCGGGCGGCGTCATGATCGCCCTCGAGGGTGGCATGGCGTGCGGCCATGAGCAGGATGGTGCCGTCCTCCACACCGGACTCCAGGGCGCGGTCGGCCAGACGGCGCGAGTCCTCGGCCTTGCCGGCCCATGAGAGGGTCAGGGCCAGGTTCGCCAGTGCCCTGGCGTGTGTCTCCTCGCTCACCGACGATTCCACGCGCTCGGCGATGCGGGCCACCGTCTCGGGGCCGTAGCCCGTGGACGGTTCGATCCATCCCTGCTCGGCGAAGGTCTCGACGAGGCGCGTGGCCAGCAGCCGATGGCCCTCGATCGTCGGATGGACGTGGTCGAGGAAGAACTGATCGCCGACCAAGGGGGTTTCGTCGCGACGGACGGCTTCGTCGCGCAGCAAGCGGACGTAGTCGACCGCGGGAGTACCGGTGTCGTCGGCGACCGCACGCACGATCTCGACGAAGCGGCTCGGGGCACGCAAGGTGCACACGTCCTCGTCGCGGGCCGTCCGGTAGGCGGCCTCGGCCTCTTCTGCCCGGCCGGCGGCGCGTAGGGCCTGCCCGTGCACCCAGTGGGCGTCGGCACTGCGGGGATCGAGGGCGACGGCCCGGGCCGCCGCGTCGACTGCGGAGTCCGTGTTGCCCGTCTCGAGAGCCTCCCGGGCAGTCGTCAGGGCAGTCTCGACCTCCTCCTGCCGGGGCGCGTCGAGACCGGGGCTGGGCTGGCTCTTGAACGGAGAGAAGCCGGCCATGTTGCTGGCGGGGGTCACCAGGACGACGTCGACGGAGGCCGCACGCGCCTTCGCCACGATGCTGCGCAGGGCCCGTTCGTAGTGTCGGGTCACGCCGGCATCGAGTTCATCGTCGCGTTCGTAGAGATCCAGGCCCGCGGAGTGGTCGAGACGTGCCTGGACCTCGGCCGGCAGGACCGTACGGCCATCGACGGCCCCCCTGTCTGAACCGAGCACCTGGCGGGCCAGGGCCCCGATCCGCGTGCTGTTCACGGCGTCGAGCGCCACCCGGAACAGTGGCGAGCGATCGCGCACGTCGGCGTAGGTGCGTTCCTCCAGGAACTCGTTGTGGCCGGTGTAGACGACGAGCAGGTCGGGTTCGTAGCGGAGGAGCTCGTCGGTCAGACGGGCCACGCGATAGCTCGCGTAGCTGATCCCGCCGGCGTTGACGATCTCGAACGCGCGGTCGGGGTCGGCCTCGGTCAACAGGTGACGCATCCAACCCGCGAAGGACGTCGCGTCGTCGTAGGGGCGACCGTAGGTCGTCGATCCACCCAGGCAGAAGACTCGCGTGGTGTTCGGCGCCTTCGTCGCCGGGAAGCTCTGGGCGTTGAAGTAGCCGCGCTTGGACGGTGCGGTGACGAGAACGGGGTTGCCCGCGTCGTCGGTGGCCGCTTCGAAGAGCGGAGCGCTCCCGGCGAACCCGACGAAGGGATCGTCGCTCTCCTCGACGGGCTGGACGCCGGTCAGGCGCAGGCCGAGTTCCAGCGTGCCCAGGACGAGGACGACCAGTACGAGCGAGAATCCGAGTTTCCGGCGCCACGACAGGGTGGGCGCGGTGAATTCCTGCATGGTGTGGCTCCGAGAAGAGAACGGACCGGCCACGAGTCTAGATTTCCGGCGCCCCTCGACCAAGACGTGTGCGTCCGGGCGTCACAGAATCAGGACTCGGAATTCGTGAGGTCGACGTCCCCGGACCGCCGACGTCATGGAAGCGCACTTGCTCGACGACTCGCGTGCCCGCTAGGCTCGACGATCCCGGACGAGCTTTCCCCTCCGTCCCCTCGTGACATGGAACCTGAACGAAGCGCGCGGCGTGGCCGCCCCGAGGCGGCCCGTGTGATCTGGTCCTGGCGCCGTGACGATCCCGCCGTGGTGGACGACACGTCCCTGCGACGGACCGGTCTCGTGCGCGGACTCGTCGGATTGGCGGTCGCTGCGCTCTTCCTCCTCTTCGCGCACCTGGCGCTGGCGATCCTGGTGGGGCTGGTGGGGACCGTCACCCTGGCCGTCGCGCTGATCTCACCCCGGCGTGGGTACGGCGCCATTCATCGCTCCGGCGAGCGCCTGGGACTGTGGCTCGGTCGTGCGATCGGGTTCGTGATGCTGCCTCTGGTCTTCTACCTCGTCATCACGCCTCTCGCACTCCTGTTCCGTCTCCAGGGCCGGGACGTACTCGCGCGTCGGACTCCGGCCGGGTCCACGACCTACTGGTCGCGTCGCAACGACGCGGTGCGCGACGACGACTTCTACCGGCGGCAGTCCTGAGTCATGCGTGTTCTGGGGATCAGTTGCTGGTACCACGACGCCGCGGCCGCGCTGGTGGTCGACGGCGACATCGTGGCCGCCGCGCAGGAGGAGCGTTTCTCCCGCCGCAAGCACGACGCCGACTTCCCCGCGAACGCAGCGCTCTACTGCCTGGCCGAGGGCGGCATCGAAGACGGCGATCTCGACGCGGTGGTCTTCTACGACAAGCCCGTGCTGAAATTCCACCGCATTCTCGAGACCCACCTCGGGGTCGCCCCGCGGGGACTGAGGAGCTTCACGCAGGCGGTTCCCCTGTGGCTGCGCAGCAAGCTCTGGGTGACGCCCCGGATCCACGACCATTTCGCCGCGCTGGGCTTCACGCAGAAGCCGCCGGTGGTCTTCGGCGAGCATCACGAGAGCCACGGGGCCAGTGCCTTCTTCCCTTCTCCCTTCGAGCGTGCCGCCGTGCTCACCCTCGACGGTGTCGGAGAGTGGAGTACGGCCACGCTGGGAGTCGGTGAGGGCAATCGGTTGCGGCTGATCGAGGAGATCCGGTTCCCCCACTCCCTGGGACTCCTGTACTCGGCGTTCACCTACTTCTGCGGATTCAAGGTGAACTCGGGCGAGTACAAACTCATGGGACTGGCGCCCTACGGAAAACCCGTGTTCGCCGACGTCATCCGGAAGCACCTGATCGACCTGAGGGACGACGGCAGCTTCCGGCTCGACATGCGGTACTTCGACTACCTCGGGGGGCTGACCATGACGGGCCGACGCTTCGATGCGTTGTTCGGCGGTCCGCCGCGCCGGCCCGAGTCGCCGATCACCCAGCGCGAGATGGACCTCGCGGCGTCGGTCCAGGCGGTGACCGAGGACATCGTGCTGCGGATCGCGCGGCATGCCCGCGAGACGACGGGCGAACGTCACCTTTGTCTTGCCGGTGGGGTCGCCCTGAATTGCGTGGCCAACGGTGAGCTGTTGCGTTCCGGCCTGTTCGACGATCTGTGGATCCAGCCAGCAGCCGGCGACGCGGGTGGGGCGCTGGGTGCGGCCCTGGCCTACTCGCACCACGCGCTCGGGGTCGATCGGCGGGTCCGGCGGCCCGACGCGATGCAGGGCGCCTGTCTCGGCCCCGAATTCGACGACGACGAGATCGCTGCCTTTCTCGAGCACCGTGGGTATCCGGCCCGTCGTTTCGACGATCCCCACGCGTGGGCGGCCACCGTGGCCGACTCCATCGCCGACGGCCAGGTCGTGGGCCTGCTCCAGGGCCGGATGGAGTTCGGGCCGCGGGCCCTGGGGAACCGGTCGATCCTCGGTGACGCGCGATCGGCGAAGATGCAGAGCGTGATGAACCTCAAGATCAAGCACCGTGAGAGCTTTCGTCCTTTCGCGCCGAGCTGTCTCGAGGAGCGGGTCGAGGACTACTTCGAGCTGGACCGGCCGTCGCCCTACATGCTGCTGGTCGCACCGGTGCAGCCGAGCCGCCGCCTGCCCCTGACCGGCGACGAACACGAACTGGACATGATCGACCGGGTGAACCGACCGCGCAGCGACCTGCCGGCGATCACGCACGTCGATCACTCCGCGAGGGTCCAGACGGTTCGTGCCTCCACGAATCCCGGCTATCACCGGATCCTGAAGGCCTTCGAAGAGCGGACCGGCGAGGGCATCGTGATCAACACCAGTTTCAACGTGCGCGGCGAGCCGATCGTGTGCACTCCCGAGGACGCCTACCGCTGCTTCATGCGCACGCAGATGGATCGGCTCGTCCTGGGATCCTTCGTCCTGGACAAGTCCGCGCAACCCGGCTTCGAGGACACCGAACGCTGGCAGGAGACCTTCCAGCTCGACTGAGCACACCGAGAGGACGCGACCATGAGCCGAGTCGGATACGGGTGGGTCCTGGTCAAGGAGTTCGTCCACTTCGCACGCCACCACAAGGTGTGGTGGATCGTGCCCCTGGTCCTCGTCCTCGGGCTCGTGGTGGGACTGGTGGCGGTGGGCCAGGTGTCGGCTCCGTTCATCTACACGCTGTTCTAGGCAGCGGATCCACCGGATCGCCCCCTCACAGCCCGAACGGATAGGTCTCGGGGACTCCTTCCAGGTCGCCGGTTTCCAGACTCCGCACCGCCGAGGTCTCGTCGAACCACACGTATTCGTCGAACTGCGACGGCAGGGAAGCCTGGAAGTAGTGGCTGAGCAGCTCCGACTCGGGCCGGTAGATCACACCGATTGCACGCTGGAGCCGGGGGTGCCGCAGATGCTCGCGCAGCTCCGGACGTCGGGGGTTCCGCAGGTGCAGGAGGAAGGCTTCGACCGAGGACTCGTGGCACAGGCGCTCGTAGCTGTCCTCGTGCGAGGGGCGCACGTCCATGATCTCCATCGGGGCGTCCCAGTTCTGTGCAGCCGCCACCTGGCCGTGATGGGTGCCGAAGCCGATCGCGTAGGCCCGCTCCCCGAAGTGTTCACGGCAGAGCTGGCCGATGTTCAGCTCGCCGCGTGCGCTCATCTCGGTGGCCCGCGCGTCGCCCACGTGGGAGTTGTGTGCCCAGACGACGGCTCGGGAATCGGGCCCGATGTGGTCGAGGGCCGCCAGGAGGGTGTCGAACATGTGCTGATCACGGAGATTCCACGACTCCCGGCTGCCGTAGTACATGGTCCGGTAGTAGCGTTCTGCGTCGCGGACCAGAGTGGCGTTGCGTTCGGCGTCGAAGAACTCGTCGCCGTCGAGCTCGAGGTATTCGACGCGTTGTTGCAGGAGCTCCCGCAGGGTGGAGATCGCGTCGCTCTCGCATGGTTCCATCCGTCCGACGACGGCGGCGCGCCCGTAGGTGGCCGGGTCCATCTCCCACGGCGAGAAGCACGAGTAGCGGACACGGGCCGCCTCCGCTGCCGTCGGATCGACGCGTTCCAGGTATGCTAGAACGGCACCGATCGAGTTGTTCAGACTGTAGAGATCCAGCCCGTGCAGTGAGACCTTCCGGTCGTGGGGGCGTTCGCGGTTGAGATCCACGAGCCAGTCGACGAAGTCCCGGGTCTCGGAGTTACGCCACATCCAGGAAGGGAATCTCGAGAAGGGCGGGACACGCAGGCGGTTGGGGCTGCGGCCACGAACGTGACCGTCGAGCGCGCGGGTGTCGGGCCAGTCGGCCTCGAGCGCGACCATGTCGCACTTTCCGGCGCGAATCAGTTCCTGGGTGATGCGGGCGCGCATGCGGTAGAACTCGCTGGTGCCGTGACTGGCCTCGCCGATCAGGACCACGCGGGCGTCGCCCACGCGTTCGACGAGCGCGTCGACGGTGGTATCGTCGATGCTGTCGAGTGGTTCGGCCTCCTCGGCGATCAGTGTCGCCAGAGCCGTGCGCTCCGGAGGAGCCACGACGGTGGGTTCCGGGCGGTGCGGCGACACTGCCGGGGTGCCGTCGGCGGCCCACCCCTCGGTTCCGACCAGCGGCACGAACTGGACGGCGCCCAGGGATTCACGTTCGTAGTCCTCCTGGCCGGTGCGTCGTACGAGCAGGAGCTCCTGGGAGCGGAGATCCCGGCCGACGGGAACCACCAGACGACCCCCGACGGCGAGCTGTCGGAGGAGGCTGTTCGGAATCTCCGGCCCTCCGGCCGACACCATGATGGCATCGTAGGGCGCGTGTTCGGCCCATCCCTGCGTGCCGTCGGCGCAGAGGACGTGCACGTTGTCGTAGCCGATCTCACGCAGGCGCTTGGCGGCGGAATCGGCGAGGCTCTGGTGCATCTCCACCGCGTAGACCTCGCGGGCCACACGGCTCAGCACCGCTGCCGCGTACCCGGATCCCGCCCCGACTTCCAGGACGCGTTCGTCTCCTTCGAGTTCGAGTGCGTCGATCATCAACGCCACGATGAAGGGCTGCGAGATCGTCTGTCCCTCCTCGATGGGCAACGGGGCGTCTTCGAACGCGAACTCGGCCATCTCCTCGCCCACGAAGCGCTCACGGGGAACGGTCCGCATGGCTTCGCAGAGGGCGCGGTCGGTCACGCCCCGGGGCTCGATCTGCTGGGCGACCATCCGGCGGCGGCTCTCGGCGAAAGCGGTGTCGTTCATGGCGTTCCTTCCTGGCGTGGACACCTTCGCAGGATGGCGGGGTCGCGCAGTCGATCCCATCGGTCCCCGGGACGACGTCGGCCTGCGATGACCCACCGGTCGTCGGTGGGGGACCGCCCCAACCGGGGCTCACCACCACCACGCGACCAGTGCCAGCGCCAGCGCCGCCAAGCCACCCGAGAGCACACGGTGGTTGCGGTACCATGGTTCCCCGCGGAGGCGCTCGGTCTCCTCGTGCCACGACCGGGGGCGCCAGGTGTGCGCGGCGACCTTCTCGGGGTCGGGAGCTTCTGCCCAGAGGGCGCTCGCGGCGAGAACGCCCAGACTGAGGACGAACACGAGGCCCGACGCATAGAGGAACTGCAACGACACGAGCCCGAGGATCTCGACCGCCGACCAGGCGATCGCGCCGAGGGGCACGCCGACGACGATGGTGGCCACGGCCCCGAAAGCGTTCGCGCGCGGCCAGAAGATCCCGGCCAGGAAGACGGCGACGATGGGCGGGGTCACGTAGGCCAGGATGGACTGCAGATACTGCCACAGGGTGGGGAAGCTCAGGATCACCGGAGTCCAGAGCACCGCGACGGTCATGAGCACGACGGTCGCCCATCGTCCGATCCACACGAGCGTGCGGTCGCGTGTCCGCGGACGCAGAGTCTTCACGAAGTCCACCGTGAACAGGGTCGAGGCCGAGTTCAGGATGGCCTCGAGGCTCGAGAGGATCGCGGCGGCGAGTGCGGCCAGGATCAGCCCCCGAACTCCGATGGGGAGCACGTCGAAGGCGAGCGCCGGGAAGACGAAGTCGGGCCGTTCGAGGTCCGGGTACAGGCTGGTGGCCATGACGCCGGGCAGGATCAGGATGAACAGGTTCGGTAGCTTCAGTACGCCGGCGAAGAGGGCACCCCAGCGCCCCTGGTCGAGGTCTCGTGCACCGAGCGCCCGTTGGATCACGAACTGATTCGTGCACCAGAAATAGATCCCGATCAGCAGGATCCCCGTGAACACTCCGGGCCACGGCAGAACCGGATCGGACGCCGGTTGGATCAGGTGCAGCGCTCGTTCGGGCGCCGCCTCCCTCACCGCGTCCCACGACGGCACTCGCAACCACGTGAGCACGGCGATCACCGATCCGCCGATCAGGATCAGCGCCGCCTGCACCGTGTCGTTGATCACGACCGCGCCGAGACCACCGAAGAAGATGTAGGCCGTGGCCAGCACGGCCGTGATGGTGACGGTTCCCCACAGCGGAAACCCCGGGATCAGCACCTGAGCGACGGCGGCTCCGGCGTACAGAGCTGCGGCGGCGTCGACGAACACGTTGGCCAACAGCAGGAATCCCGAGAAGGCCAGGCGTGCCCGGCGGTCGAAACGCCGTTCGAGGAACTCGGGAGCGGTGTAAACCCGCGCCTTCAGGTACAGAGGCAGCAGGAACCAGATGAAGAAGATCAGGATCAGCGCCGGGAGCCACTCGTAGTGGAACACGGCGATGCCGTCGTGGTACCCGCTGCCCGGCAGCCCGACGAAGGTGCTGCCGCTCATGTTCGAGACGTAGAACGACAGGCCGATGATCGGCCAGCGCAGGCTGCGTCCGGCGAGGAAGTACTCTTCGGAGCCGGCCGCCGCTCCGCCCGCACCATGTCGTGGGGAGAGCGGCGGCGCCCATGGGGAGATCCCGGAGGTCCGGCGTGGGCTACTCGGTGGGCTTCAGGTAGCGGCCGAGGAAGTCGTAGACCTCGCGCCGGGACTCACGCGCGCGGATGCTGTCGACGCGGTTCATGGAATGGCCGCCCGGGAAGTCCTCGTAGATCTCGTACTCGAAGTCCTTGTCGTGTGCCTTCAGGGCATTGATCAGATGTTCGACCTCGAGCACGTGCACGTCGCGATCGTTGGTCGTGGTGTGGATCAGCAGCGGTGTCTGCAGCTTGTGTGCGTTCCAGGCCGGGGAGCGCTCGCGATACTCCTCGACGTTCTCGTAGGCGGTCTCGCCGATGTGGTAGTCGACGGAGTAGAGATCCCGGTACCCCTGGGTCTGGTAGCCCATACGCGCGACCAGGTCGCTCACGGGAACGCCCGCGTACGCCACGTCGAACTTGTCGGGGTGGTCGAACACGCTCAGGAGCGCGATCAGGCCGCCGTGGCTCCACCCCAGGATGCCCACGTGCTCCGGGTCGACTCCGTCGACGGCCTCCACTGCCCAGTCGCGCGCGGCGACGACGTCCTCGATCTCGAGTCCGCCGTAGTCGATCGCCTCGTAGGTCGACCGCCCGTAGCCGGTCGAGCCGCGGTACTCCGGCGCGATCACGACGTATCCCTCGGCCATCAGCTCGCGCACGATGTGCGTGTAGTAGGTGTTGAAGTCGCCGTGGACGCCGCCATGGGGGAAGACGAGAAGCGGCAGGTCGCCCGTACGGTCACGCGGCGTGAAGACGTAGCACCAGGTCTTGATCGGATGCCGCTCGTTCTCGATCCCGTAGGTCTCCTCGCCCCGAGGATTCGGCACGGTGGGAATGTAGACCTTGTCGATCTCGGCGACGTCACCCACGCGCTCGAACCACAGGACGTCGTCGATCTTCTTCTGCAGGCGATCGATCGCGAAGTCCTGGTCCTCGAGGTGTTTCTCGAGGGCTTCGAGCTTCTCGAGGAGGTCGGCGCGGCTCGGACCGTCGCCCTGGGCGAGAGCGGCCGACGGGCCGGCGATCGGCAGGAGAGCGAGGAGAGCGAGGATGCGGTACCACATGGGGGTCCTCCGGAAACGGACGAAAGGGTCGATGTTGCTCGACCATAGATCCCGGGCGGTGGCACGTCCACCGGTCGTGCCACCGACGCAGGCGTGGGTGCTGGTGTCGTCTGCGGATTTGCGACTGCGTCGAGGATCCTGCACTCTGAAGTGCGGACCGGCGGAGTCGGTGTCGACCCGTCGGGCCTCAGGAGGAGGCTCGATGACTTCGGACGCCCTACAGCCTCTCGCGCTCTCGCTCGGCCTTGGCCTGTTGGTCGGTCTGCAGCGGGAGTGGGTCGGTGGCCACAGCATCGGCATCCGCACCTTCCCGCTGATCGCCGTCTTCGGCTGTCTGTGCGGTCTGCTCGCGGAGGACTGGGGCGACCTGCTGATCGCCGCCGGACTGCTCGTGTTGGGTGCTCTGCTCGCGATCAGTCACCTGGTGCGTGAGCACCACGGCTTTGGTAGTGCTTCGCACGACGGTACGGTGGATGATCCACCCGGCCTGACCACCGAGATCGCCGCCGTGCTGATCTTCGCGGTGGGAGCCGTCCTCGCGGCCGGGCGCACGGAACTCGGACTGGCCGCCGGCGGTGCCGTGGCGGTGCTCCTGCACTGGAAGCGTCCTCTGCACCACTTCGTCGAGCGCGTGGGGCGCACCGATCTGACCGCCATCATCCGGTGGGTGCTGATCGCCCTGGTGATCCTGCCCGTGCTGCCCGACCGCACCTACGGCCCCTTCGACACCATCAATCCCTTCGAGATCTGGATGATGGTCGTCCTCATCGTCGGGATCAGCGTGGTGAGCTACCTCGCGTCGAAGTTCATCGGTCCGCGCAAGGGGTCGGTCCTGGGAGGTCTGCTGGGGGGATTGATCTCGAGCACGGCCACGAGCGTCAGCTACGCGCGCCGGGCGCGGGAGTCGGAGTCGTCGGCTCCGATCGGCGCCTTCGTGGTGCTCGTCGCGTCGACGGTGGTGTTCGTGCGCGTGTCGATCGAGGTCGCGGTGGTGGCCCCGGAGATCCTCCCGCGGGTGCTCCCGCAGTTCGCGGTCATGACGGGAATCATGGCGACCATCGCCGGGGTGGCCTGGCTCCACGCCCGGTTCAGCGAGCCCGAGACCCCCGAGCCGAAGGACCCTTCGGAGCTGCGGTCGGCCATGGTCTTCGGAGGGCTGTACGCCGTGGTCCTCATCGCCGTCGCGGCCACCGAGAGTCGCTTCGGCGACCGGGGACTCTACGTGGTGGCGGCCTTGTCGGGCCTGACCGACATGGACGCGATCACGCTGTCGACGGCGAAGATGATCACCGAGGAACGCATCGGCATCGACACCGGTTGGCGCATGATGGTGATCGGCGCCCTGGCGAACAACGTGTTCAAGGGCGTGGTCGTCGCGGCACTCGGTGGTCTACCGATCGGGCGTCGGGTGAACGTCGGCTTCGCGGCGTCCCTGGTGGGTGGGGCGCTGCTGCTCTGGTTGTGGCCCTGACCTCGGCTCACACGCCGGCCGGACGGCGAAGGTAGTAGGTGTGACCTTCGTGGTCCACACGGGCGAGCCGTCCCTCGTCCACCAGTTCCTCGACCACCTGCCATGGTGCTCCCCGTCGCTCCAGCGTACTGCGGACCGCACCCTCTCGCATGGGATGCACGCTGGCGATGGCGAGGATCGCCTCGGCCGGGTCCCCCGTCGTGGCGAAGTCGTCGCCCTCGTACCCGATGAGCAACTCCACGTCGCGGACCTGTTCCCGCACGATGCGCTCGAAGATCGTCAGGGTCTCCGCATCGGGTCCGTGGATCCCGGATTCGGCCGGCGGCCGCGTGGGCACCGACAGGTACGCACGCCGCGTCCGGATGCGTCCCAGGTACGTGGCCAGCCGATGCGCGTGGTCGGCCGAGTCGTTCACGCCGGCCACGAGCATGGTCTCGGTCACGAGGGTGCCCCGGAACTCCGCGGCGAAGCGCTGGATGCCCTCGAGGACCGACGCGAGATCGAGGAAACCGTGGGGACGGTTGATCCGATGCCAGGTGGCCTCGTCGACGGCATCGACTTTCACCGAGATCCAGTTCGCCCCGGCCAGATCGGCGCGCACGCTCGGCCGATCCATCAACGAGCCATTGGTCATCACCGCGACCGGGAGCCCCGTGCGGTGGACGCCCTCGATGGCGGCACCCAGACCGGCATCGAGGGCCGGCTCGCCTTCGGGGAGGAAGGTCAGGGTGTCGACGAGGACGTGTTGTTGCTTCAGCTCCACGAGTCGGTCCTCCACCGTGGCGACGATCGCCGCGGGAGGATGGAACTCACGGCGATCGGGCACGAGGTGCCGCGTGCGCCCGACCTGGCAGTACGTGCACGAGTAGGTGCAGGTGCCCGGCGGAACGTGGTCGATTCCCAGACTCCGACCCAGACGACGGGAGGGGACCGGTCCGTAGATCTGCATGGAAACGCCTCCCTTCGGAGTGTGCGCTCGGGTCAGTCGGTCCAGATCACCAGGATCTCCGCTCCGCGCTCCGACCGGAAGGGGCCGTGGTCGGAATGGGCCGGGATCCACTGGTAGGAACCGCGTGCGAGTCGTTCGCCGCCGGTGTCGATCTCGCCGTCGAGCACGTAGTGATGTTCGGTGATCACGTGCGAGTGACGATCCATCTCGAAGCCGGCGGGCAGCCTCAGGATCACGGTGCGGGGTTGTCCGTCGGAGCCGCGATGCAGCACCTTGCGTTCGGTGCCGCGGGGGTAGGTGTCGGCACGCTCCCAGGCAACCCGGGTCGTGTCGACGGCCGTGGTCGTCATCGGTCTTCACCCTTTCCCGGCGCGGGCGAGTTCGACGTCCCCGAGACCGTGTGCGAGTCCGGCCGAGGTCCTCGGACATGGCCCCCTTGCGACTTCGCCCCGCGCCCTCCAGCCTTGGGTCGACGGCCGGCCCGGGCCGGCCCGTTCGATTCCATGTTCGTCGAAAACGAAGGGGACGACGATGGCCCAGGTGAACCATCCTGCGAGCTACGAAGAGGACCAGGAGGGCAGGGGCGCCTACCAGGAGATCGGGCTGGCGATCACGACGGGAGGCGGTCCCTCGGTCGTGTACGGATCGACTTCGCTCGAAGCCGTCGAGCAGTTCGAGGGACAGCAGTGAGCGGGGGACCCACCGACGGAGGCCGACGGATCCTCGACCAGATGGGGCGCAAGGTCGTCGTTCCCGAACGCGTGCGGCGTATCGTGTCCCTCGTGCCGTCGCAGACGGAGCTCTTGTACGACCTGGGACTGAGCGCCGAGGTCGTCGGACGCACGAGCTTCTGCATCCATCCACGCGAGAAGGTGGACGGTGCCCGCGTCGTGGGAGGCACCAAGCGCTTCCGCTTCGACGTGATCGACGAGCTCCATCCGGATCTGATCATCGGGAACAAGGAGGAGAATTACGTCGAGGGGATCGAGCGCCTCGCCGAGTCGCATGCCGTGTGGATGAGTGACATCGAGACCCTCGACGAAGCCCTCGACATGATCCGCGCGGTGGGGGATCTGGTGCACCGCCAGGAGCGGGCCGAAACCCTGGCCACCGAGATCGAGGTGCGGTTCGGCGCTCTCGCTCCGACGCGCCAACGCCGTCGCGTGGCGTATCTGATCTGGAGGCGGCCGTACATGGCGGTGGGTGCGCACACCTTCATCCATGATCTCCTCGTCCGCTGCGGGTTCGACAACGTCTTCGCATCACCGGATCGTGCACGATATCCCGAAGTGACGATCGAAGAGATCCGGGCGTGCTCGGCCGATCTGGTTCTCCTCTCGTCCGAGCCCTTTCCCTTCGACGAACGGCACCGCGAGGAACTCGCCGACCTGCTGCCCGATGCCGACATCCGCCTCGTCGACGGTGAGATGTTTTCGTGGTACGGCAGCCGACTACTGCTCGCCGGCGAGTCCCTGCGGAACTTCGTGGTGTCGCTCGGTGGGGTCCGCTGAACGATCCGGTACGGATGCCGGAGGGCCTGTGGCATACTCGGAGGTGACGGGAGACATGACCCCTCGCCGAAGAGAGTCCGATGCGCGTCCTGATGGCATCCCTGTTGCTCCTCGCCTTCGCCGTCGCCGATGCCCCGGCGCGCGCCGAGAGTCCGATCGTGATCGTGGAACTCGCCGATGGATCGACGCTCCGCGGTCGGGTGGTGGCCGAAGACGACGAGGCGATCGTCCTGTTGTCGTCGTCGGCCGGACGTATCGAGATCCTGCGCACCGAGATCCGCTCGTTGCGCGAGATCGACGCCACCGACGAGCAGCGACCGGGGCGCGATCCCGACGTCAACACGGTCTTCTTCACCCCGACGCCGGAGACGATCGGCCAGGGCAATCGGTACTTCCGGAACTTCCTGTTGTTCTTCCTGAACGCCGGTTTCGGCGTGACCGACGACCTCGACATCAGTGTCGGGACGCTGTTCCCCATCTCGACCGAGTTGCTCAGCCTGAGCGGCGGGGCGAAGTGGCGTCTGCTGTCCCGCACCGAGGCGCCGGTCGGCTTCGCGCTCACCGCGAACGCGACCGTGATCGAGGACTACGCCTTCGGCTTCGCCGGCGGCGTGGTCGGAGCAGGGGGCGACGAACGCAGCCTGAACATCGCAGTGGGCCGCAGCTTCACCGAGGACGGTGACGACGACGGCCTGGTGTTCCTGGTGGGGGCCGACGTCCGGCTCGGCGACAGCACCAAGTTCCTGATCGAGTGGGGCAACAGCAGCGACGCGATCGAAGACGACGGCGATGCCTTCGCCGGCCTGGTCAATCTGGGAATCCGTTGGCACGGCGAGCGGATCAGTGCATCGCTCACCGGACTCCGCCCGCTGCTCGACGCGGGCGACACACTGCTCTTCCTGCCCATGACCATGGTCTCGGTGCATTTCTGAGGGCAGGGCTCTCCGGGTGCACCGTGACCGTGTTGCTCGCCCACGCCCGGCAGCCGCGGTCCTCGTCTGCTCCTCCCGGGAAAGATGGGTCGCCTGGGCGCCGGGTCCGGCGGCCCATGGACCGGATGATCGAGGCACTCGAGAACATGCCCGCGACCGGTCGGGAAAGCCCCCAGAGAGCGCCAGAAGCATCCCCGATGCAAGCAGGCCGCTGGCTCACCGAACGTTGTCGGAAGAGTTCTCGACGAGCCCCGGAGCAGGAGGACAGTCATGGGAAGCCAGGGTCTTCGCAAGCAGGTGCAGAGTCTTCTCGACCGGGCCGGGGTCGAACTCGACGGAACCCGACCGTGGGATCCGGCCATCCATGACCAGCGGTTCTTCGCCCGCGTCCTGTCGCAGGGCTCGCTCGGCTTCGGAGAGTCCTACATGGACGGCTGGTGGGACTGCGAACGGCTCGACCAGTTCGTCGAGCGCCTGAAGCGCGCGCGTCTCGACCGCGCCGTCCGCGCGCGCCCTCCCCTGTGGAACCTGCTGAAGGCGAAGGTCCTGAACCTGCAGTCGCGCGCCCGGGCCTTCGAGATCGGGGAACGCCACTACGACCTGGGCAACGACCTGTACGAGGCCATGCTCGATCGGCGGATGATCTACACCGGAGGGGTGTGGGACGGCGCGACCGATCTCGACACGGCCCAGGAGCGCAAGCTCGAGCGCGTCGCCCGCAAGCTGAAGCTGCGGCCCGGGCAGCGCGTCCTCGACATCGGCTGCGGCTGGGGAGGAACCGCGAAGTACCTGGCCGAGAACCATGGAGTGCACGTCGTGGGCGTGACCGTGTCCGGCGAGCAGCAGCGCCACGCCCAGGAGCTGTGCCGTGACCTGCCCGTCGAGATCCGCCTGTGCGACTACCGCGACGTGCACGACACCTTCGATCGGGTCGTGTCGCTGGGCATGATCGAGCACGTCGGCCAGCGCAACTACCGCACCTACTTCGACGTGGTGCAGCGTTGTCTGCGCGACGAAGGCCTGTTCGTGTTGCAGACCATCGGGGCGTCCGAGGCCGAGCCCGAGCCCGACCCCTGGATCGAACGCTACATCTTTCCGAACTCGATCCTGCCCTCGGCCAAGAGAGTGGGTGACGCCTTCGGCGATCGCATGGTGCTCGAGCACTGGGAGAACTTCGGGCCGCACTACGATCGCACCCTGATGGCCTGGCACGAGAACTTCGAGCGCGCGTGGCCCGCGTTGCGGGATCGCTACGACGAGCGTTTCCATCGCATGTGGAGGTTCTACTTGCTGTCGTGCGCCGGTGCGTTCCGGTCGCGGGCGATCCAGCTGTGGCAGATGGTGCTGTCGCCCGAGGGCGTGGTGGGTGGCTACCGCTTCGATCCGCCGCGGTCAGAACGCCTCGAGGAAGGCCAGGTAGAATCCGGTGCCTCCCTGGTCCGAGAAGCCCAGGTCGGCGCGGACGTGTAGGTTCTCTTCGCTGCTCAACTGCAGACGTGCGCCAATGCCGTAGACGGCGTGCAGATCGTCCAGCGACAGCGCGTCGAGTCCGTTCGCGACCCGTCCGACCCCGGTGAACACCGCCGTCCCGAGCCGCTTCCAGTGACCGGTGCGCACCTCTGCCTGCAGGGTGTACAGCGTGCGGTCGCGGAAGCGGCCGCCGAAGTACCCGCGCAGCAGGTTCGCGCCGCCCAACGAGGGCAGGCGGTCGAAGGGCACGTCGCCCGCGGTGTGGCGGAAGGTGAGCCGCGTGGCCAGCACCGGATCACCCGGCCAGCCCTTGCCGATCGTCCGGAACGCTCGCAGATCGAGCTGGTGGGCCGTGTGGTCGGTGCCGCTGCCCAGGGCGGACGCGCTGAGATCGGTGGCGGCCTGCAGCCACCAACCCGATCGGGGATAGAACACGTGATCGCGGCCGTCGTGGATCAACGACCAGCCGATCTGCACGAGGTCGGTGCCGTCCCACCCCGTCGGCCGCAGGCTCTCCAGGCGTCCGTCGTCGTCTCTGCGGACCATCTCCTGGGTCCGGGCGTAGAGCCGCGGCCCGGTCCGCCACCGCCCGCCGAACTCGTATTCCAGCAGGGCCGCGGCCTCGAACCCGCGCGGTGTGTAGACCTCGGAGCCGTCCGCGGGCGTGTCGTTGCCGAAGCCGAAGAAGTCGGCCGGGAATTCCTGGAAGCCGACCATGGCCTCGAGGTGCCAGCGTTCCCGGTCGAAGTAACGCTCGAACTCCGCGGCGATCGAGTACTGGTCGCGCGCGGTGTAGAGGAAGAGCAGCCCTGAATTCTCGCTGCGTGCGCCCTCGACCTGCCGCCGGGTGATGAAGCTCAGGGAGGCTCCGCCACCGAGTTCCGTCTCGTCCTGGTAGAACAGGAAGGGGAAGGGGACGATCGTGAGCGAGCGGCCGGGATCGGCGTCCGCGGATGTCTCGGCCGGGCTGACCTCCGGGCACAGAAGGAGGCAGAGCAGCGCGACGGCGAGGGTGCAATGGATCGCGGGGACGGGCATGCTTCGAATCGTCGTCGGGGCCTCGGGGCACGGCTCTCTGCGGTTGCCGCGTAGTGTATCCTGTTTCCGCGGCGGCCGCAGGGGCCCCCTTCCCCGGGGCCCGGCTCACGGACCTCGCGGTCCTCGTGGACACGGCACGGCACGCTGCGCGCGTCGGGCTTCACGATACGCCGAGCAGGGCTCAGCCCTCGTCGACGATGTACACCTCGTCGTGCTCACGCACGTGATCGCCCACCTTCACACCCACGCTCTCGCCAGGGTGGGCCTCGTGCACCGGATGATGGTCGATCTGCATCGAGTGGATCGGCTGCATCAGATCGGTCGTGTGGCCGATGATGTGGACCTGATCGCCCACGTGCAGATCGCCGTCGGTCAGGTCGATCGCGGCGACGCCCAGGTGTGAGTACCAGTGCGAGACCGTTCCGATCCTGTGTTCACGGATCTCGTCCATGGCTTCGCTCCCAGCTCGGGGGACTCTGCCGGGATCCGTTCCCATTGAAGCACAGTCGAGCCGGTCGGCGCCTGATGCCCTTCGATCATTTCGATGCCGACAGTAGCTTCGGTGCTCGCGGCCGTCCGACCTGGCCGGGCGACACGTGAGGCTCAGCTCTCGCCGCCCAGGGCGCGGAGGAACTGATCGCCGTAGCGTTCGAGCTTCTTCGCACCCACACCGTGCAGGGTCCCCAGTTCGTCGAGGTCGGCGGGGCGGTGCCGGGCCATCTCGGCGAGCGTGCGATCGTGGAAGATCACGTAGGCGGGGACGTCCTGTTCATGGGCGATGCGTTGTCGTAGCGCCCGCAGGTGTTCGAACAGTTCGTGGTCGGTGCCCTCGAGTTCGACGGCCGCGGCCGGTTTCGAAGTGCGTCGGGTCTTCCTGGCCGCACCAGGAGTCGTGTGCTCGACCTTCAACTCGACCCTCCGTTCACCGCGCAGGACCTCCCAGCTGCTGTGGGTGAGTTCGAGGACGCCCTTGCCGTCGACGTCCACCCGCAGCAACCCGGCTGCCACGAGCTGACGGGCGACGGACCTCCATCCATGGGAGTCGTTCTCGGGTCCGATCCCGAACGTGCTCAGACGGTCATGGCCGAAGCGCTCCACCTTCTCGGTGCTGCGTCCGAGCAGGACGTCGATCACGTGGACCACGCCGAAGGATTCACCGACGCGGCGCACACAGCTCAACAGTTTCTGCGCGGCTTCGGTCGCGTCGCGGGTCTCGGGCGGCGACTGGCAGTTGTCGCAGCAACGTTCCCGGGGCGACACGTCGGTGGTCGCGTCGTCGAAGTAGCGCAGGAGGCCGGAGCGCCGACAGTCGGGGCTCTCGGCCCAGCCCACGAGCTGCTCGAGTTTACGCCGTTCGGTGAGACGATGCTGGACGGGAGTTCCCGCGTCGTCGGCGACCGATCCGATCATCTGTGAGGCACGAACCACGTCCTGCCAGCCGAACAGCATCCAGCAGTCGGAGGGAGCTCCGTCGCGGCCGGCTCGACCACTCTCCTGGTAATAGGCCTCGAGGGAACGTGGAACGTCGAGATGCACGACGAAGCGGACGTCGGGCTTGTCGATCCCCATGCCGAAGGCGATGGTCGCCACCACGACCACGCCGTCCTCGCGCAGGAAGCGCCGCTGGACCGCCGCGCGATCGGCGGATTCCATGCCGGCGTGGTAGGCATGCGCGTCGACTCCCTCCTGCCGCAACCAGTCCGCGACCTGTTCGCACTTCTTGCGGGTTCCGCAGTACACGATTCCGGCGTCGCCGCGGTGACGCGTCGTGAGCCAGGTGGTCAGCTGCCGGCGGGCATCGATCTTCGGCGTGACCCCGTATTCCAGGTTGGGCCGGTCGAAGCCGGTGACGAAGACGTCGGACGAATCGAGGCCGAGTTGTGCGGCGACGTCGCGGCGTGTCGGGGCGTCGGCAGTGGCGGTGGCGGCCAGGCACGGAACGTCGGGCCACCGTTCGCGCAGTACGGACAGTTCCCGGTACTCGGGGCGGAACTCGTGACCCCACTGGCTGATGCAGTGCGCCTCGTCGATCGCCAACAGCGACCACTCGGTCTGGTCCGCCACTCCCAGGAAGCGCGCGGTGACCGCACGTTCGGGCGCCACGTACAGCAGATCGAGCGCTCCGGCCCGCAGCCGCGCGAGGACCTCGTTCTGCTCCGCCCAGGACTGCGACGAGTTGAGGAAGGCCGCAGGAACCCCCGCCTGCTCCAGAGCGTCGACCTGATCCTGCATCAAGGCGATGAGGGGCGAGATCACCAGTCCGGTGCCGGGTCTGGTGATCGCGGGGATCTGGTAGCACAGGGACTTGCCGCCGCCGGTGGGCATGACCAGCAGGGCGCTGCCGCCGTGTTCGAGGTGGGCGATGGTCTCGGCCTGTGAATTCCGGAAGTCCGAGTAGCCGAAGACGTTGGCGAGGACGGTCCGGGCGTTGGCGGAGACGTCGGGTTCGATCGTCATGCGTTCGTCGATGGAAGCGTCGGTGAGCGGGAGGAGCCGGCGCAGCATGGCGCGCGGCGGTACGCGACGTCAAGAGGGTTGCCCGGAAGCCAGGAGTGGTGGTGCGCGCGTACCGGCCGGGGTCGATCCCGGGATCGCCCGACCCCGACGGTCACACCTTCACCCTTCCTCCCCGAGCGCGGGCGGGCGGATCCTTCCGGGGACGAATTCGTCCCACTGCGGGAAGGGGCGCGATGACTTCGGCTCGTACCAGGCGTTGGCTGCAGCGGCTCGCAGTGGTGGCCGCGATCGTGGTCGCGGTGATCGCCCTGCGTTCCACCGTGTTCCGGGACGATCCGATCGAGGTCGAGGTGTTCGAGTCCGAGAGGGGTCGGGTCGAGTCGACGGTCGTCAATTCACGGGCCGGAACGGTCGAGAGCCGGCTGCGGGCGGGGATGAGCCCCGGGATCTCGGGTCTGGTCGCGGCGATTCCGGTCGAGAAGGGCGGTCGTGTCGAGGCACGCCAGCCCCTGCTGCGTCTGGACGACGCCGAACACCGCGCGAACGTCCTGTTGGCCGAGAGCGCCCTGGAAGCCGCTCGGGCCTCGGCCGAAGAGGCCTGTCTCTCGGCCGAGCAGGCCGGGCGCGACCTCCGACGCACGCGCGATCTCTTCGCCCGCGACCTCGCGTCGGATCAGGAACTCGAGGACGCCCAGACGCGGGCCGGCATCGCGACCATCGAGTGCGAGGCCGCACGCGCACGCGCCCGACGCGAAGAGGCCTCGCTCGAGTCCTCGCAGGCGACACTGGCGAAGACCGTCATGCGCGCTCCGTTCGACGGCGTGGTCCTCGACGTCACCACCGAGGTCGGCGAATGGATCAGCCCGTCGCCACCGGGCGTCATGATCCCCGCGGTGATCGACGTGATCGCGCCCGACTCCCTGTTCGTCAGCGCGCCCATCGACGAGGCCGACGTGGCCGAGGTCCGCTTCGGCCAGCCCTGTCGGATCACGCTCGATGCCTATCGCGATCGGTCCTTCTCCGGCCGGATCACCTACGTGGCCAGCTCGGTGCGCACCGATCGCGAGGAGAGCCGGACACTGCGCGTGGAGGCGGAGTTCCTCGAACAGGACCTCCCCACCAATCTTCTCCCCGGTCTGTCGGCGGACCTCGAGATCATCCTGACCGCCCACGACGACGTGTTGCGGATCCCGACCTACGCCCTCGTGGAGGGCGATCGCGCCCTCGTGGTCGAAGACGGCCGTCTGGTCTCGCACGATCTCGAGATCGGTCTCCGGAACTGGGAGTACGTCGAGGTGGTCGACGGCCTGCAGGAGGGCGACCGGGTGGTCACCTCACTCGACCGTCCGGAGGTGGTGGCCGGAGCACGGGTGACGGTACGGAACACGCCGGACGCGTCGCCGTGATCGAGCTCGACGGCATCGAGCGGGTCTTCGTGGTGGGCGATCAGAGGGTCCACGCGCTCGACGGGGTCGACCTGCACATCGAGGCCGGTGAGTACGTGTCGATCATGGGACCGTCGGGATCCGGCAAGAGCACCCTCCTGAACGTGATCGGGTGCCTGGATCGTCCGACCGCCGGCCAGTACCGCCTCGACGGCCGCCGGGTCGCCGATCTCGACGAGACCGAACTGGCACGACTCCGGCGCGAGACCATCGGCTTCGTGTTCCAGACCTTCCACCTGGTCCCCCGCCTGGACGGGCGGGGGAACGTGGAGCTGCCGCTGCTCTTCGCCGGCGTCGAGCCGAGCGAGCGACGCCGACGCGCCGACGAAGCACTCGCGTCGGTCGACCTGCAGGATCGTGCGCATCACCGTCCCGCCCAGTTGTCCGGAGGACAGCGGCAACGGGTGGCGATCGCCCGGGCGCTGGTCACCCGTCCCCGGGTGATCCTGGCGGACGAGCCCACCGGCAATCTCGACACGCATTCCGGGGCCGAGATCGTCCGTTTGTTGGAGTCGTCGAACGACGAGGGGATGACGCTCGTCGTGGTCTCGCACGATCCGGAGATCGCCGGCCGGGCATCGCGGCGGGTGCGGATCGTCGACGGCAGGATCCGCGACGACGACCGGGAGGTGCGGTCGTGAGGTTGCGCGACCTCGCCGGGTACGCCGGGGGCGGGCTGCGCGGCCATCGTCTTCGTACGCTGCTCACGCTGTTGGGCGTGACCATCGGTGTGGCCGCAGTGGTGATCCTGACGAGTCTGGGAGAGGGTGCGCGTCGCTACGTGGTGGGCGAGTTCGCCTCGCTGGGCTCGAACCTCGTGATCCTCGTCCCGGGCAAGACCGAGACCGAAGGACTGGGGCCCCTGGTGAGCACCGCGGAACACGACCTCACGCTCGACGATGCCGCGGCCGTGCAACGACGCGTGCGCGGAGTCCGGAGCGTGGCGCCGGTCGTGGTCGGAACCGCGCGGGCCGAGTTCCGTGAACGCGGGCGTGACATCACGGTTCTCGGGACCAGCCGTCCCATGCTCGACGTCCGTCAGCTCGAGGTCCGCGTGGGCCGCTATCTGCCGAGCGAGACCACTCGGGGGCCGATCTGTGTGCTCGGTGCGACCGTGGCGCGCGAACTCTTCGTGAACCGCAATCCGCTCGGCGAGAGCATCCGTGTGGGAGGTATGCGCCTGCGTGTGGTGGGCCTGATGGCCCCGCGGGGCCAATCCCTGGGCATGGACCTCGACGAGGTGGTGCACGTTCCGGTCGAGACCGCCATGCACCTCTTCGACCAGTCGAGCCTGTTCCGTGTGGTCGTCGAGGCTCGAAGTGCCGGTGGCGTGGAACGGGTGCAGGA
Source organism: Candidatus Krumholzibacteriia bacterium (assembly GCA_035268685.1). Lineage (NCBI taxonomy): Bacteria > Candidatus Krumholzibacteriota > Candidatus Krumholzibacteriia > Candidatus Krumholzibacteriia bacterium. Next base: position 40,458 of record DATFKK010000078.1, read on the forward strand.
AGACGCCCTGGCCCTGCTCGCCGAGCGCCACGGCACCGAAGACGTCACGGCGATCACGCAGGACGCGGTCCTGTCGACCTTCGATCGCATCCTGGGTGCGCTCACGATCGCCCTGGGGGCCATCGCGGCGATCTCGCTCACGGTGGCCGGCATCGGGATCATGAACGTGATGCTCGTGGCCGTCAGCGAGCGCACCCGTGAGATCGGTCTGCTCAAGGCCCTGGGTGCGACCCGGCGCCAGGTGCTCACCGTGTTCCTGCTCGAGGCGGCGGTGATCTCCGGGAGCGGCGGACTGCTCGGCCTGGGTGTGGGGCTCGCCGCGGCCACCGTCCTGCGCCTCGGCGTGGAGGGTTACCCCGTCCAACCTCCGGTCTGGGCCGTGGTCGCCGCCCTGATCGTCTCGGCCACGGTGGGCGTGGTCTTCGGGCTGGTTCCCGCGCGGCGGGCCATGCGTCTGGATCCCGTCGACGCACTGACGAGGCACCGCGGATGATCCTCGAAGACGGATTCCTCCACGCCGCCCGCGCGGTCCGCATGCACCGGCAACGGTCGTTGCTCACCATGCTGGGCATCACGATCGGAATCGGGTCGGTGATCCTGCTCACCAGTGTCGGCGAGGGTCTGCGGACCTTTCTCGTGAAGGAATTCACCCAGTTCGGCACGAATCTCGTCGCGATCAATCCCGGCAGCGTCGAGACCTCGGGCCTGGCCGGTGCGGTCGGAGTGACGGTGCATCCGTTGACGGTGGACGACGCCGAAGCACTGCAGCGTATCCGCGGAGTGGCCGCCGTCGTTCCCGTGGCCATGGGAACCGCCGCCATCGAGCGCGGCCGCCTGTCGCGGAACGTGTTCGTGTACGGCGTGAACCACGCCGTGCCCGAGGTCTGGAAGATGGACGTCCGCGTGGGCCGCTTTCTTCCCGACACGGGAATGCGCCGAGCGCCACCGGTCTGTGTACTCGGTCCCACCTCGAAGCGAGAGCTCTTCGGCGCCGACAACGCGCTCGGCGAGTTCGTCCGCGTGGCCGGCCGGCGCTTCCGGGTGATCGGAATCCTCGAGAGCAAGGGCGAGTTCGTGGGCATCGACATCGACGACGCCGTCTACGTGCCCGTGTCCCGCGCGCAATCGATGTTCCGGGGCGATGAATTGCAGGAGATCGACCTGTTGCTCCACAGCGTCGATCTCGAGGATCGTGTGCAGGGCGAAGTCACGCGTATCCTGACCGAACGGCACGGTGGCGAGAAGGACTTCACCGTGACCTCGCAGACCAGCATGCTCGAGAGCCTGGACCGCATCATGGACATCGTCGGCCTGGCCGTGGGCGCGATCGCAGGAATCAGTCTGCTCGTGGGATCGATCGGCATCCTGACCATGATGTGGATCTCGGTGAACGAGCGCACCGCCGAGATCGGTCTGGCCAAGGCCCTCGGAGCCACACCGCGTCAGATCCTGGGTCTCTTCCTGGCCGAAGCCGCCATCCTGTCGACCAGTGGCGGTGTCCTGGGTCTGGTCTCCGGACTGGGGATCGCCGCACTGCTGGACCTGGCCGGACTGCCCATGCACACGCCCGTGGTGTTCGTGGTGCTCGCCCTGGTGGTGTCGATCTCGGTGGGACTGCTCAGCGGGATCCTCCCCGCCCGGCGGGCCGCGCGCCTCGACCCGGTCGAAGCCCTGGGGGTCGACTGACACCTGCTCGACGCGCGGGGGAGGGCGCGCTAACGTTGGGAGGTGTCGGAACGTCGACCGTTTCCCCGGGGATCCGATGACCCTACTCGTCGTCTATGTCGCGCTCGCGCTCGCGGTGTCCTTCCTGTGTTCGATCCTCGAGGCCGTGCTGCTCAGCCTGACGCCGTCGTACATCTCGTTGCTGCGCAAGCAGAGGCCGCGCGTGGGGCGTATGCTCGAGTCGTACAAGAACGACATCGACCGCCCCTTGTCGGCGATCCTGTCGCTGAACACGATCGCCCACACCGTCGGCGCGACCGGAGCCGGTGCGCAGGCGGTGCGTGTGTTCGGAGAGGCGTGGGTGGGCGTGATCTCGGCCGTGCTCACGTTGCTGATCCTGGTGCTGTCGGAGATCGTGCCCAAGACCCTGGGGGCCACCTACTGGCGCGCCCTCGCTCCCTCGGTGGCCTACACGCTGCGGGCGCTCGTGGTGTCGATGGCTCCGCTGGTCTGGATGTCCCAGGGAATCACCCGTCTGCTCTCTCGAGATCGGTCCGTGACCGCCGTGAGTCGAGAGGAACTGGCCGCGTTGGCCGAGAGCGGCTGGCGTGAAGGCGTGTTCGAGGCCAGCGAGTCGCACATCCTGCAGAGCCTGATGCGGGCAGCCCCCCTGCGAGCGCGGGACGTGATGACGCCCCGGGTGGTGGTGAGCACTCTTCCCGAGTCCAGGACGGTGGGCGAGGTCGCGATCGACGCGGCCCAGTTGCGATTCTCGCGGATTCCCGTGCACGCGGACCACCGTGAGGACATCACGGGCTACGTCCGCAAGGACGAGCTGCTCATCGCCAAGTTCCACGGCGAGGATCAGCGTACCCTGCGCTCGATGCGACGCTCGATCCTGGTCGTGCCCGAGTCCCTTCCACTGGTCGATCTGTTCGAGCAGCTCCTCGCCGGGAGCGAGGTGGTCGCCCAGGTGATCGACGAGCACGGCGGCCTGGCCGGACTGGTCACCATGGAGGACGTGGTCGAGACCTTTCTCGGGCTGGAGATCGTCGACGAACTCGACTCGGTCGAGGACATGCGGGCCCTGGCCCAGCTGCGATGGAAGCGTCGGGCGCGTGAGTTGGGGTTGATCGAGGACGATACCGGTGATGCGGGCGCTCCGGGCGACGGATCGGGCGGATAGCTGACACGCCCCCCACGCAACCGAAAGGCCCAACCATCGTCCGATGGCTGGGCCTCTCTACTCGGACCGAAAGTCCGCAGACTACTTCACGAGGGTCATCTTGCGTACATCGGTGAAGCCGGGCGCATCGAGACGGAACAGGTACACTCCACTGGCGACCCGACGGCCGGTGTCATCGGTGCCCGGCCAGGTCACCGTATGCGACCCGAAGGGTAGTTCGCCATCGACCAGCCGGCGTACCTCGCGTCCGCGCAGGTCGTAGATCACCAGCCGCACCCGGCTGTCTCGGGGCAGGTCGAAGGCGATCGTCGTCGACGGGTTGAAGGGGTTCGGCCAGTTCTGGTCGAGTGCGAAGCGCACGGGAACCACGGTCAGGGCCTGCTCGGGGAGCACGGTACTCGATCCACCGTCCACCGCGAGTTCGCCCTCCAGCATCACGGCCTCGGTCAGATCCCGGGTGTCGAGACTGAGTGTCACCGGCCTGGCTCCATCGGCAACAGCGGGTGCGGCCAGCGCCACCCGGACCTGATCGCCCTCGGCGTGCCAGCGCGACACGCCTGCAGTGCCCGTGGTCACGGTCACGTCGCGGACGATCCGAGCCAGCCCTGGCGCTTCGAGTTGCAGCACGAGCGATCGGAGCCCCTCGCCCGCGATGTCCTCGATGTCCAGACTCAGATCGAGACGGCCGTCCGGTCCGGGGCTGGCCTTCCAGCTCGCGGACGATGGGGCCGAGCGTTCGAAGCGGGGATCGGACCGGTCGATCCGGCCCGTGACGGCCAGCTCGCTGATCAACGCGGCATCCTGGGCATCGAGCTCTCCGGACCCGTTCAGGTCGCCGAGTGCGCTCGGCACGCCCCCGAGCGAAGCCGCGCCGACCAGCTGGTCCAGCACCAGGGCTGCGTCGGCGATCTCGAGGTCACCGTTGCGATCGACGTCGCCCGCCAGCGTCGCTGCGGGAGCCAGCGGGGTGACGACGACGTCACCGAAGGTGGCGTCGACGTTGTGGGCCAACAGACCGACACCCCCGGCCCGCAGCGCGAACTCGCTGGTCTGGACCACTTCCCAGCTCCAGTCGACCGGCTCGGTCTCGCCCTCGGCCCAGATCTTGAAGCTGTAGACGGTCACGCCGTCACCGTCCGGAGCGTCGGGCAGCGTTTCGCAGCGCATTCGCATCCAGCTGGTCTGGCCGGGCTCGACGGCCATCTGTCCGAAGTCGAGGGTCGGGGCCAGCGGAGATCCGAACTCGAGGATCTCTTCCTCGCCCGTTTCCCTGGCGAGCCCGTGATCGATCATCTGGTCCCTGTCCCCACGATAGAACTGCAGGGTGGGTCGTTGGGTGGGACCGTCCTCCCAGCGGAGCCAGCCGATGGCGCCGAAGGGCTGGTATCCCCACTTGGGCTGGGCGTCCGGCCAGTTGCGGTGCCCGCCCACGACGTGGCCCGTGAATCGCATGAGGAATCCCAACCCCGAGGGACCCGACACGGACGAACCGTCTTCGACCGAGTGCAGGGTGATGGGGGTGAGAATCTCGTAGTCCTGCCACGACTCCTCGCCGATGAGGAAGATCCGATCATAGCCGACGCGCTGGGTCCGCAGGCCGATTCCGTCCTGGAACCACTGGCCGTCGACGTACTGCCCGACGTCCTGGGGATCGGTCACGCCGCCCCAGTCCACCGAGTAGGGCAGCGGTGACGAGCCCGTCTGGAGGTCCACGTTCACCGTCACCGTGGTCACGTTCCCCAGATCGTTCTCGGCGCGCAACTCGACCGTGTTCGGACCGGATTGGAGACGGCTGATCGCGATGTCGGCGTTGAAGTCGCCGGTGGCGGCCAGGCGCCGGCTGTCGCCGAACCCGTCGGCCCCGGCTCCCCAATTGAGCGTATCGGGTGGCGCACTGTTCAGGCTGTAGGTGAGCGAAACGAGGTCGTCGATCGGACTCACGTTGCCCATGACGTTGAAGTCGGGCTGGGCAGGGCCGAGGTGCCCCACACGCTGGTCGAGGCCGTGCCATACGACGAGCGAAGGAGCATCGGGCGGCGCCATCTGGAAGGTGTCGTCCGGAGTGGAGCCGGAGTTGCCGAGGGTGTCGGTGGCCGTGATGCTGAAGTTGTAGACGGTACCCGCGCCACCGAGTCCCGTGATCTCGAAGGTGTGCTCGGTGCTCACGGTGGGCGACGCCAACTGCTGGCCGTAGCTCGGGTCCGGTCCGTAATCGATGACTGCCGTCGACGGCTCGTCGGTCACGCAGGTGACCGTGGCCGTGCCGGCGGTCGGATCGGTCGCGATCTGGACGTCGCCGATCTGCGGGGCGACGGTGTCGACCACGTTCTCGTCCTCGGGGACGATCGGGGCGGCGGTGTCGAAGAAGTAGTCGACGACGGTTTCGTAGGCAGGCGGACTCGTGCCGGCGTTCGCGACGTAGACCCCCGCCAGGCTCGGAGTCAGGCTGCTGCTGAAGCTGAACAACGAGTTCCAGATCTCTCCGTCGGCCGACTGCAGGCACTCCCAGTCCGTACCCTGCCGACGCAGGCGCAACCAGATCACTCCGGTGCCTCCGACCACTGCGGTGTCGCCACGAATGTCCGGCGTGTCCGCGTCGAAGGTGGCGGCGAGCACGCGGAGCTCCGACCCGTCACTGTAGTTGTCGAAGCGGATGTAGTTTCCGGGCGATTCCTCGACCAGGATCCCCTGGATCTGGAAGGCGTCGGTGGGGAGGGACTCGAACTTCACTTCGATCTCGAAGTCCGTGTCCGACGCGGACTGCACCACGCGTAGCGACTCGTTGCCGTTCGTCCACAGGTCGTGTGCGACTCCGCCAGGGATCGACAGCTCGAGGCGTCCAGATGCCTGGACCACGGTTCCGTCACCGAGGGGGTCGATCGTCGTCCAGAGGTCGGTGTCCAACGCGCCATCGCTGAAGTCGTCGGACACGAGCGGAGACGGGGTGATCGTGTCTCCGGGTGCCGTGAAGAACTGCCCGACGGGCGTCTGCTTCCCGTTGCCGGCCTCGTCGGTCGCGGTGATCTGCCAGAAGTAGGTGGTGTCGGGCAGGAGATCGCTCAATTGCACGGCGTGGCCGGTCTGCAGGGTCGGACTGACGACGCTGCCCAGTTCCAGCGTGGACGTGAGGCCGTAGGCCACCTCCCCGGTCGTCGCTTCGTCGGTCGACCACGAGACGTCGGCCGCGGTGCTGTCGGTGACGACGGCGAAATCGGTGATCACCGGCGGCGTGGTGTCCTGGAAGATACCGTCGTCTTCCGGGTCGATCGGGGCGGCCGTGTCGAAGAAGTAGTCGACCACGGCCGTGTGGGCCGGTGCGCCCGGTCCGGAGTTCGCCGCATAGACTCCGGCGAGAGTCGGCGTCACGGACAGATCGAAGGTGCCCACCGAGACGAAGGTCGTGCCGTCGACCGAGTAGCTCAGTGTATGGGATGCGTCCACGCGGCGGATCCGGAGCCAGATCGTGTCGGTCACGCCGCTGACCGGAGTGTCGAGCAACACGCTCGGGACGTCGTCGGCGAAGCTCGCCGCGTACAAACGGACTTCGGTGCCGTCGCTGTAGGCGTCGAAGCGCAAGTAGGTTCCCGTGGCCTGTTCCAGGAGGATTCCCTGGATCTGGAAGGCCTCGGTGGGAATCGACTCGAACTTCGTCTCGACCTCGAACGAGTTCCCCGTGACCGGTTGCACCACCCGCAGCGACTCGTTGCCGTTCACCCACAGATCGTGTTCGACGCCTCCGGGCACCGACAGCTCGAGGAGTCCGCCGCTCTGCGTGACGGTACCGTCGCCGAGCGGATCGACCACGGTCCACAGTGTCGTGTCGAGCCCGGCGCTGCTGAAGTCGTCGGACACCAGGACGGCGGGCAGGCTGTCCAGCGGTGGCGTCGTGAACGACGAGACCGGCGACTGCGCAACGTTGCCGGGCTCGTCGGTCGCGGTGATCTGCCAGAAGTACTCCGTGTCGGGCTGCAGACCGACGAAGTCGACCGCGTGGTCGAGTCTCAACAGCGGACTCGACAGCGTTCCCAGCTCGAGGCCGCTCGTCCGGCCGTAGGCGACCTCGCCGGTGGTCGGCTCGTCGGTCGACCACGAGAAGGCCACGGCGTCACTGGTCGGTGTGGCCGTCTCCCCGCTGATGACCGGAGGCGTGGTGTCGACCTGCAGGTCGCCGTCCTCGGGGTCGATGGGGGTAGCGGTGTCGAAGAAGTAGTCGACGGCTGCCGTGTACTCGGGGGCATTGCTGCCCGCGTTGCCCGCGTACACGCCGGCCAGCGCGGGTTCGACCGCCACCGGATAGGTCCCGACAGCCGTGAAGGACTGGCCGTCGACCGAGTACTCGAAGGTGTAGTCCGGGCCTGTTCGGGTCAGTCGCAGCCACACGGTGTCCAGTCCCGCGGGCAGCACGATGTTCTGCAGGACCGTGGGCAGGTCGTTCCGCATGTGCGCCAGGAAGAGCCGCAGGTTGACTCCGTTGTGGTAGGTGTCGAAGCGGAGGTAGTTGCCCGGCGACTCCTCGGCCAGGATTCCCTGGACCTGGTAGGCCATCGTCGGCACCGATTCGAACTTCGCCTCGACCTGGAAGTCGGCCGTGGGATCCGGTACCGGCTGCACGGCGCGGAGGGCTTCGTTGCCGCTCAACCAGAGGTCGTGGGCGCTCCCCCCCGGAACCGTCAGACGCAGACGCCCGCCGGTCTGGACGGCAGAGCCGTCACCCAGGGGGTCGACCACGGTCCACACGGCGGAGTCCAGGACTGCCGCGCTGAAATCGTCGGACACGAGCAGGCCGCCGGGAGGGTCGACGGCCGTCACCGTGACCGGGGCGCTCGTGGTGGAGTCCCCGGCGTCGTCGACGGCCCGCGCGGTGATCTCGTAGGTGGCGGGAGCCGCGGGCGTCCACGTGGTCTCCCAGGGGGACGCGGTATCGGTCCCGACCAAGGATCCGTCGACGAGGAAGTCCACCGAGCTCACCGTGCCGTCGGAGTCCGACGCGTCGGCGGCGAGGACGACCGGGTCGCCGGTCGTGATCTGCGAGCCGTCGACCGGAACGGTCACCGTTGCGACCGGAGGGTCGTTGAGCAGGCTGCCGTCCTCGGGGACGATCGGCGCCGTGGTGTCGAAGAAGTAGTCGACGATGCCGACGAAGGCGGGGCCGGGATCGGCGTTGGCCACGTACACGCCGCCGTGCTCCACCGGAATCCGATACCGGAACTCGAAGGCCGGGGTCCAGTCCGAGCCGTTCTGCGAATGGGAGAGCTCCCACCGGTCGCCGGCCCGACGCATCCGCAGCCACAGTTCCGGACTCGTCGTTCGGATCGTCGCGTTGCCGCGCGCAGTCGACGCGAAGGCGTCGATGCTCGCCGCCACGATCCGCAGATCCGATCCATCGTGGTAGTAGTCGAATCGGAGGTAGTCGTCGGGGCCGGCCTGCACGAAGATGCCCTGGGTCTGGCCGGCCTCGCTGGGGACCGATTCGAACTTCGTCTCGAGTTCGAAATCGGAATCGTCGATGCGCTGCACCAGGCGCAGGGCCCCGTTGCCGTCGCTCCAGAGATCGCGCGGCGCCCCCGCGGGCACCGACAGGATGAGCTGGCCGTCGACCTGGTCGACGCTGCCACCACCGATGGGATCGACCACGGTCCACAATCCGTCGTCCAGCTCCGCGGCACTGAAGTCGTCGGACCGCTGTGCCGATGCGGGAGTGTGCTGGAACACGAGCCCTGCCGTGAGCAGGGCGAAGATGACTGTACGCATGGTGCTCGTTCCTGAAGAGGTCGGGGCGTGACCAGTTCGTGGACCGCTTTGATTATACCCGGTCGCGGCCCGACTAGCCAACCCACCCGGACCGTCTTTTCGGGCGTTTCGGGCCGGTTTCGCGGCCGATTCCGCCCCTCGATGGACCACACCGGGGAGCGAGCGGATCGCCTCCGGACACGCCGGACGCACTGTGCAACGACGATCCCCAGGGGAAACACGCGACGCTTTCCCAGCGAACAGGATCCAGGGAGCCGTGGACGGCCCGGAATGCGGTGTCCGGAGGCCGGCTCCCCGTGGTTCCCCGGCGGGTCTCGCGGTTCCCCACCTCGTCTTTCGCCCTTCGCGGAGCCTGTGCTACGATCAATCCGCGCTCACCGATTCCCGATCTCCGGAAACCCGTATCCCAGCCGTCGAGCCGCGCCCAGGTCCCGTCGAGCTCAGGAGCAGAACGAAATGAGAGTGGCGATCCTCGCCGGAGGCAAAGGTACTCGTCTCGCGGAAGAGACGACCGTGCGTCCGAAACCCATGGTCGAGATCGGCGGGCGGCCGATCCTGTGGCACATCATGAAGCACTACTCACACTACGGGTACAACGAGTTCGTCATCGCGCTCGGGTACCACGGCGAGTACATCAAGCGCTGGATGCGCGACTACTGTTCGTTGGCCGGTCACATGACGGTCAAGACCAACACCGGGGACGTCCTCACCGTGCAGGACGACCGGCCGGAGTGGACGGTCCACCTGGTGGAGACCGGCATGGAGACGCAGACCGGAGGACGCATCAAACGACTCAAACCCTGGTTGCCCGACGAGCGCTTCATGCTTACCTGGGGCGACGGCCTGTCCGACGTGGACCTCGGCCGTCTCCTGGCCTTCCACGAAGGGCACGGCCGGCACGCCACCATGACCTCGGTCCGGCCGCCCGCCCGGTACGGACACCTGCAGTTCGAGGGCGACCGGGTCGTACGCTTCACCGAGAAGCCCCAGACCGCCGAGGGCTGGATCAACGGCGCCTTCTTCGTACTCCAACGCGAGGTCTTCGACTACATCGACGGCGACAGCACCCAGTGGGAGAAGGAGCCCATGGAACGCCTGGCCGACGAGGGACACCTCATGGCCTACAAGCACACCTCCTTCTGGCAGTGCATGGACACGCTGCGAGAGAAGCACATCCTGACCCAGCTGTGGGACTCGGGAGACGCACCCTGGAAGAGTTGGGAGTAAGACATGCGCGTTCTCGTCACCGGACACCTCGGATACATCGGAACGGTCCTCACACCGATGCTCCTGGAGCGGGGCTACGACGTGGTCGGCCTCGACAGCGACCTGTTCCGCGAATGCACGTTCGGCGGCGAGATCGCCGACGTGCCGAATCTGGGCTGCGACGTCCGCGACGTCGAGGCCGAACAATTGAAGGGCTTCGACGCGATCCTGCACCTGGCCGGTCTGTCGAACGATCCGCTGGGTGACTACGATCCCGATCTGACCTACGAGATCAACCACCGTGCTTCGGTGCGCCTGGCGAAATTGGCCAAGGAGGCCGGCGTGCGTCGCTTCGTCTTCGCCAGCTCGTGCAGCAATTACGGGGGCGCGGGCGACGACTTCCTCGACGAGTCGGCGCACTTCAATCCCGTCACCCCCTACGGCGAGTCGAAGGTCATGGTCGAGCGTGACGTCACGCCGCTGGCCGACGACACCTTCAGCCCGACCTTCCTCCGCGCCTCGACCGCCTTCGGTCTGTCGCCGCGGATCCGTTTCGACCTCGTGGTGAACAATCTCACGGCTTGGGCTTTCACCACCGGCAAGGTCATGCTCAAGAGCGACGGCACGCCGTGGCGTCCGGTGGTGCACGTGTCCGACATCGCGCGGGCCTACATCGCGGTGATCGAGACCGACCTCGAGCTCGTGCACGGCAAGGCCTTCAACGTGGGCCTGACCACCGAGAACTACCAGATCCGCGAGCTCGCCGAGATCGTGGGCCAGGTCGTTCCCGACTGCCAGGTCGCCTTCGCCGACGGTGCCGGCCCCGACAAACGGAACTACCGGGTCGACTGCAACCTGATCGCCCGTACGCTGCACGCCTACAAGCCGCAATGGACGGCCTGGCGGGGGACCGAGCAACTGTACCTGGCGTACCAGCAGTACGGGCTGGAGCTCGACGAGTTCGAGGGCAAGCGCTTCAAGCGCATCGACCACGTCAAGAGCCTGATCGACAGCGGAAAGCTCGACGGCAAGTTGCGCTGGCGTTCGCCGGCCGTCACCGGTTGACCCCTTCCCACAGGAGCTCGTGCAATGGCTTCAGCCACGCACACCTGTCGTTCGTGCGGCAGTGCCTCGTTGGACTCGATCCTCGATCTGGGCGTGACGCCGCTGGCCGACGGCATGCGACGCGACGACCAGCTCTCGAAGCCCGAGCCGACCTTTCCGCTCGAGGTCGTGTTCTGCCACGACTGCTCGTTGATGCAGATCGACGAGACGGTCGACCCCGAGCTGCTGTTCGCGGCCGACTACCCCTACTTCTCGTCGTTCAGCCGTTACCTGCTCGAGCACTCGAAGAAGAACGTCGAGGAACTGATCGAGGCGCGCGGTCTCGGAGCCGGCAGTTTCGTGATCGAGCTGGCGAGCAACGACGGCTATCTGCTGAAGAACTACGTCGACCACGGGATCCCCGTGCTCGGGATCGATCCCGTGGAGGGTGTGGCCAAGGCCGCCGAGAAGATCGGCGTGCCCACGCGCGTGGCGTTCTTCGGGGCGACCGTCGGCCGTGAGCTGGCCGAAGAGGGCAAGCGGGCCGACGTCGTGCACGCCAACAACGTGCTGGCCCACGTGGCCGACACCAACGGTTTCGTGGCCGGCCTGCACCACATCCTGAAGGACGACGGCGTCGGCGTGATCGAGTTCCCCTACGTGCGCGACCTGATCGACCACGTGGAGTTCGACACGATCTACCACGAGCACCTGTGCTACTTCTCGGTCACCGCGGTCGACAAGCTGCTGCGGCGCCACGACCTGTACCTGAACGACGTCAAGTGGCTGCCCATCCACGGCGGCTCACTGCGGCTGTTCGTGCAGCGTTTCGAGGACGTGGGCGACAACGTGAAGCGCATGCTCGCCGAGGAGAAGGAACACGGCGTCGACCGTCTGGAGTACTACCGCGACTTCTCCGAGCGTGTGCAGTACCTGCGCGAGTCGCTGCTCGGGCTGCTGAAGGCGCTGAAGGCCGGCGGGAAGACCATCGCGGCCTACGGAGCGGCGGCGAAGGGCAGCACGCTGATCAACTACGTGGGCATCGGTCCCGACCTCATCGACTGGGTCTGCGATCGCAACGTCCACAAGCAGGGGCTGTACATGCCCGGCCAGGACGTCCCGATCGTGTCTCCCGACGCCATCCGCGAGAAGAAGCCGGACTACCTGTTGTTGCTCCCCTGGAACCTCGAGACCGAGATCGTGGCCCAGGAGAAGGAGTTCCGCGACGCCGGGGGCCGCTTCATCATTCCCGTGCCGGCGCCGCGCATCGTCTGACCGACCCGAATCGCGAGGAATCGAATTCCATGGCCGAGACCACGACCTGCCCGAACTGCGGCACGCCGGGATTCCGGACCTTCCACCGGGCCTCCGGGGTGCCGACCAACAGCTGCATCCTGCTCGAGACGCGAGAAGAAGCCCTCGAGTATCCGCGGGGCGACATCGACCTGTGCTACTGCCCGACCTGCCACTTCATCGGCAATGCGGCCTTCGACGAGAAACTGACCGAGTACTCGGGGCGCTACGAGGAGACCCAGGGCTTCTCGGGAACCTTCCAGCGCTTCCACCGCGAGATGAGCGACGAGCTGCAGACCCGCTTCGAGCTGCGCGGCAAGGACGTCCTGGAGATCGGCTGCGGCAAGGGCGAGTTCCTGCTCATGCTGTGCGAGGACGGCGAGACCCGCGGCGTCGGCTTCGATCCCGCCTACCGGCCCGACCGGCACGCGCCCGAGCCCGGGCAGAACGTGGAGTTCGTGCGCGACTTCTACTCGGAGAAGTACTCCGACGTGAAGGCCGACTTCGTGTGCTGCAAGATGACGCTCGAGCACATCCAGCCCACGGCCCAGTTCGTGGGCACGGTTCGTCGCGCGGTCGGCGAGCGTGACGCCGACATCTTCTTCATGATCCCCGAGACGCTGCGCATTCTCGAGGACTGTGCCTTCGAGGACGTGTACTACGAGCACGTCTCGTACTTCACCCCGCCCTCGCTGCACCACCTGTTCCGTGAGCAGGGCTTCACGGTGCTCGAGCTCGGCAACGAGTACGACGGGCAGTACCTGACGATCTCGGCGACCACCCGGAGCAACGGCGCCGAGCCGGCTCCGGCGCCGGACGCCTCGGCGCTGCCGGGACTGGTCGAGGGCTTCGAGAGCGCCTTCGAACGCAAGGTGGGCTTCTGGCGCGACCGCCTGGCCGCCCTGCGGGCCGATGGCAAGCGCGCGGTCATCTGGGGCTCGGGCTCGAAGGGCGTGTCGTTCCTGACCACGCTCGGCCTGGGCACCGACGACGTCTACGGCGCCATCGACATCAACCCGCACCGCCACGGCTACTACATGCCGACGACCGGGCACCGGATCTACGGGCCGGCGGACCTGCCCGGGATCGATCCGGACTGCGTGATCGTCATGAACGCCATCTACCGCGACGAGATCGCCGCGGACATGGAGAAGCACGGCGTGTCCGCCGAGATCCTCACCCTGGAAGACGCCTGAGCATGACCCACGACGATCTCCGCTGCTTGGCCTGCGGGAGCGGCGCCTGCGAGGTCTTCCTCGAGCTCGACGCCGTGCCCGTGTTCTGCAACGTGCTGCACGAGACGGCCGCCTCGGCCCGCGAGGCCGCCCGCGGCGGCATGGTCCTGGCCATCTGCCGCGACTGCGGCCACGTGTTCAACGCCACCTTCGATCCCGAGAAGGTGGTCTACGGCGGCGAGTACGAGAACTCCCTGCACTTCTCGCCGCGATTCCAGGAGTACGCCGACGGGCTGGCCGACGAGCTGGCCGCGGACTACGCCCTGCAGGGCGAGCACGTGGTCGAGATCGCCAGCGGCCAGGGCGACTTCCTGCGCATGGTCTGCGAACGGGCCGGCGCCCGCGGGACCGGCTTCGATCCGAGCTACGATGCGGCCTCCGATCCGCATGCTGGCGAGAACGGCGCGATCCGCGTGGTCGCCGAGCCCTTCGACGAGACCCGCCTGGCGCAGCTCCATGCCGAAGGCGTCGAGCCCGCGTTGATCCTGTGCCGGCAGGCACTGGAGCACTTCGAACGGCCCGCGGCCTTCCTCGAGCAGCTCGGCAGCGTTCTGCCCGACGACCGCCGGCAGCCGGTGTTCTTCGAGGTCCCGAACTCGCTGTACAGCCTGCAGCAGGGCGGGATCTGGGACTTCATCTACGAGCACGTGTCGTACTTCTGTGCCCCGTCGCTGGCGGCGTGCTTCCGGCGCGCCGGGTTCGACGTCGGCGAGACCCGCCCGCGCTTCGGCGATCAGTTCCTGTCGGTGGCCGCCACCTGGCCGGGCGACGGCGACGAGTCCTCCGCCCCCGATCGTGATGCCGTGGCCGAGATCGTGGCATCGGCCCGGGCCCTCGGCGACGAGGTCCGCGAGCGCACGCACACCTGGCGCGAGCGTCTCGATCAGCTGCGGGCGAGCGGCCGCACGGCCGTGGTCTGGGGTGCCGGCTCGAAGGGCGTGACCTTCCTGAACCTGATCGGGGCCGAGAGCGATCTCGTGCGGGTGGTCGACATCAACCCCCGCAAGCGCGGCATGCACGTGGCCGGGGTGGGCACGACGATCGAGCACCCCGACGCGCTGCGCGGTTCGGATCCGGCGATGGTCGTGATCATGAACCCGCTGTACACCGAGGAGATCGGTGGACAGTTGCGCGAGCTCGGCGTCGACTGCGAGGTCGTCGGCGTCTAACCGGCCGTCACGACGCTCAGCGCATCTGCGCCTTCAGTGCACTCCAGCTCTGGGTTTCGTTCGACACCGGGCAGCTCACCAGGATCTGCCCGTCGTCCCACGAGGCACCGATCCCCTGGTTCTCGCTGTCGCGCAGCGTGGCGGCAACGCCCAGCAGTGGGCTGATCCCGTCGGTGGACTTGCCCTCGAAGCGAATCCGGGCCACCGCGCCGGGGCCGTCCACGGAACATCCCAGACCGGCGATGTCGATCTGGAGGACTCCCGGCGGCGTCGGGTCGGTGTAGAGGAAGGGGTCGCACGGGGCGTCGACGAACAGCTGGCCGGGGAACACGTCGACCAGGTCGAGCAGCGTGGGATCGTAGGTGAACTTCAGTGTGAGCCCCCGCAGGTCGGCGGCGCCGGCGTCGACGTAAATCTCCACGTCGAGCTGCTCGTCGCACTGGATTTCGCCGCTGTCGGGGACGAAGGACAGGACCGTCGCGGCCCGGGCCGAAACCGGCAGCAGAGTGAGCACGATCACGAGGGCGAACGCGGTCCGGTGCAGGGTGGTCTTCCAGGCCAAGGCGGTCTCCGCGAGCAAGGGGTGCGAGGATGGGGCCCGTGCCCCCGAGCGGATCGGGGACACGGGCCGTGGATCTCCGTCGTCGACGAAGTCTACTTCACGAGCATCAGTCGACGCGACTCGGTCACGTCGGGAGCGCTCATCCGCAGCAGGTAGGTGCCCGAGGCCACGGTCCGGCCACCGTCGTCGGTGCCGTTCCACTGGATCTCGTGCTCACCCGCGGTCAACGGAGCGTCGACCAGGGTGCGCACCAGGCGACCCTTGAGGTCGAAGATCTGCACGCTCACGTGACCCCGGTCGGCCAGCGCGAAGCGGACCTTCGTGCTGGGGTTGAACGGGTTCGGCACGTTCGACCGCAGGACGCTGCGCGACAGCATGGCCGGAGTGCCCGAGGCCTCCTGGACCAGCGTGCCGCTCAGGCTGACCTCTTCGTTGGTGGCGCTGCGCGCGTCCACCGAATCGAAGCGCAGATCCGTGGGGCCCTCGGCCTTCACGCGGAAGCGCAGGTGGGCCAGCGTGCCCTCGCCGGCGATGCCCGTGTCGGCCACGCCCATCATGGCCGCGTCGATCACGCCCGCCGTGGGCGAGAAGACCGGCATGGCGCGGTTCTGGGCCGAGGCGATGTCGCCCGGTGCCCAGCCGACGTACTCGAGCACGTCGGAGTTCCAGCCGAGCTCCACGGTCAGACCCTGCACGCTGCCGTCACCCGACAGACGCAGCGGCACGCGGATCTCGTCACCGGCGGTCAGCTCCGTCGGCTCCACGAGTTCCAGCGTGTTCGCGGCGGCCAGCTGGGCCGGAGCGAGCTTGCTCACCTGGTTGAAGTTGATGGCGAACAGGATCAGATCCTCGAACTGGATCTGGTTGTCCGTGGTCGGACGCGCGTCCACCGAGAAGTCGGTCGTGGGACCGACGTCGGCCTCGGCGTCGTAGTTCGCATCCCCGTCGAAGGTCCCGTAGGCATCACCGAGATCGGAGATGTCGCCGGTGAACACGATGTTGTTGCCCGTACCCGGGGCGACGTCGCCGAGGTGGTAGCTCAGCGTGCCGTCGGTCCGGCCGCTGACGGCGCTCTCGTAGCACTCGTCCTCGGCGAAGGCCACGTAGTACCAGAAGTCCCGGGCACCCGGCTCGTCGCTGTACGACGTGGCCGTCGGAGCCAGCGGCGAGCCACTGACCTCGGTCCAGCCGTTGGTCAGCGCATCGCTGATGCTGGTCGGAGCCGTCGGCGCGGCACCACCCAGGTCGTCGTACTCGGGATAGTTGCCGAAGCCCTTGCGGAAGACGCGCACGGCCGTCAGGTCGGGGTCGCCCGGCAGGGTCCAGCTGAGGTCGATGGCCGTGGTGTTCGGCGGGGTGTTCCCCGTCTTCTGCTGCACGGCCGCCAGATCGGTGATCGCGCCCGGAGCGGTGACGTCGATGTCGATCGTCGCGCCCGGACCCGGCAGCAGCGGCAGCGGCGCGTTGTCGCAGTCACGCAGGGTAACGCCGACGATGTCGATCGTGCCCTGCTGGTCGCTGGTCAGACCCGACACGAAGGTCACCGGGATGGTGAAGACCTCGCCGCCGACGGTGGACCCGCAGGGCTCACCGAGGATGGCGGTGTCGAAGGTGTAGGTGCTGTCGTTGACGGTGATCAGCGGGAGCGCCTGCACGTTGCCGAAGCCGTCGTAGAAGGTGCCGGCGCCCGAGGACACGGCCGGCGTGCCGCACAGCTCGAGATTCGAGCTCAGCTCGAAGGTCACGCTGACGCCGCGGGCGGCGCTGGTGTCGAGCCGCGTGAGGCTGACCGGGATGTCCAGGCAGTTGTCGCAGTCGTTCAGCTCACCCGGGGCCGGACCGGCCGAGGCGAAGTTGGTGAGGCCGGTGCAAGCACCGCCCGCACTCACCAGCCAGGGACCGAAGTCGACGTCGCCCTCGACGGCGGATCCGGTTCCGGCCGGATTGAGCGTGGCCTCGAACGGACCGTTGATGTCGCCGTACCAGTTGCAACTGGCGTCGACGGTGAGGTAGTCCACGTTCGTCTCGATACCGATGTCGTTGCTGGATAGATCGTTCTGGT
>DATFKK010000079.1 GCA_035268685.1 Candidatus Krumholzibacteriia bacterium
AATCCATCCATCTCGGTGGTCGTCTACATGTCCACCGAAGGTCGCGACGACGTGGACCACGTCCTCGAGACAGCGCTGGAGGCCGCGCGGTCGGCCACGCATGCACATGAGGTCGTGTTCGTCACCGA
Organism: Candidatus Krumholzibacteriia bacterium; assembly: GCA_035268685.1. Lineage (NCBI taxonomy): Bacteria > Candidatus Krumholzibacteriota > Candidatus Krumholzibacteriia > Candidatus Krumholzibacteriia bacterium. The sequence continues at coordinate 129 of DATFKK010000079.1, forward strand.
CGATCCGGCCGTCGCCGACATGCGCAATCTCGAAGCTCCGGCGATCCGCACCCTTCAGCTCGCCCGACTCCACTCGATCGATGCAGCCCTGATGGCCGGCGCCGAACACGCACGAGGAGACCTGATCTTCTTCACCGGCCATCGACCGGACCGGGCACTCGGCCTTCTGCCCGACTTCCTGCTCTCTCTCGAGGATTCGGTGGACTGGGTCTACGGTGTGCGATTCGGTGGACGTGGCGTCGACAGGATCCGTCGCCATGTCACTGCCCGCCTGGCCGAGTTCTGCGGCCTCGAGGATGACGGCTGCCGCCTTGCCCGGGTTCTCCTCGCGCGACGGAGCACCGTCCGCGCCGCCCTCGCGCGCGCCGACGACGACTACGACCTCGACCGACTCTTCGCAGACCTCGGATTCACTTCCCAGGCGATCCCATGCGCGGTCAGGGACGACGACGACACACGGGGACTGCAGCGAACCCTCGTCCTCGGCCTCACCTCCAGCCCCCGTGCCCTTCAGGTCGTCGCCGCGATCGGCACGCTGGCCTTCGTGATGGCCACGACGACCATGTCCTGGGCCGTGGCGAGGAAGCTCATGGGCGGAACGACCGTGCCCGGCTACACATCGCTGCTCGCCTCGATCTGGCTGCTCGGAGGAGCCAGTCTCGCCGGACTCGGTCTAGTCGGCGTCTACCTCGCGCGGATCCTGCTCGAGGTTCGCCGAGGCCCGGACGTCGTCGTCCGAACCATCCACCGTGTCGGCGACAGCCGGAGTCATGGAACGAGGCACGCCGAGGTCGCTCCCCGGGGGCGTGTGGAGATCGAGACATGAAGCCAGCGACAACTGCGTTTCCTCTTCTCGTGATTCCCGGAATGGCGCGTTCCGGAACGACGTACCTCTACCACGCCCTGGGTGACCATCCGGAAATCGTGACTCCGGTGCGTAAGGAGACCAATTTCTTCGGCCCCCGGTACGGGCGCGGTCCCACGTGGTTCGCCAGTCTGTTCGAAGAAACACCCCGGCTGCGGTGGGCGGCCGACATCAGCCCCACCTACTTCAACGACGCCGACTGCATCGATCGAATCCATATCTGGAACGGCCCCGTCCGGCTCGTCATGGGGGTTCGTGATCCCGTGGACTACGCGGTATCCCTGTACGAGCACCTCGAAGCGATCGGACAAAGCGTTCCCGACTTCGAAGACTTCTTGCAGGGTTTCGTCCAGGAGTCGCACGGCGGCTCGTTTCCGCACCATTTCCACCCCGGAGCACTGATGGGTCGGGTCGAGGAGTTCCTCGCGGCATTCGGGACCGAAATCCTGATCTACGACTACGCCGCTCTGTCCCGATCACCGCTCGAGGTTCTGGAACGCATCGAGGCGTTCCTCGAACTCTCGCCGTGGTTCGAGTCTTCTCGTGTGAGAACGAGACCCATCAATGCGCGGGGCTCGCGGATTCTCCCGAATCCGATCCGCCGAGTAGGACGTGAGAGCACCTACGACACGGTGATGGGCCTCGTCCCGACTCGGTTGCTCCGTCGCGTACGACGGCTCGTCGACTATGTCGATGCAGCCGTCACACGGCCCCGGATCGCCGATCCTTCGAAAGCCTCCCTCGCGCACCACCACCTCCGCGAAGATCAAGAGCGATATCGCGCGATGTTCCGGTCGTCGTCGTTCGTGGTCGGCAACGACACGGGCGCGACCCGAACCACGAAAGAGGAGTGTACGGCGTGATGGGGAGAATCCTTGGGAAACAACCGGTAGGGGCGGTTTTCCGCGCCCTCGTTTCGCTGGCCCTGATCTCCACCCTGTTCATTGCCCACGACTGGCGCGATGGGTTCGCACGGGTCGGCGACGCTGCACTCGCCGGAATCTGCATCGGCCTCTCGATGTTCGCACTCAGGAATCTCGCTCATGCTCTGCGGTGGAAAACTCTTCTCGATGCCGTTGGGGTTCGCGCGGAATTCGGTTGGGTCCACCGCGTCACCTACATCGGTGCCAGCGCCTCGACGTTCCTACCGTCGTCAATCGGAGGCGACCTGGCGCGCGGTTGGTGGGCCCACGGTCACGGACTCTCGGTCCGCGAGACCGCCGCGACCGTCGTCGTCGACCGGTTGATCGGCATTCTTTCCATGTTCCTCCTCTTCGTGCTCGCCGCTCCCTTTGCGGAGATGTCAGTCGATCCGATCCATCCGAGTTTCGCCGGCGCCACGATCGCTGTGGCCGGCATCGTCGTGACCACGGCACTTCTCGTCTCACGCCTGACGACTGCACGTCGTCGGCTGACCGAGGCACTGCAGGCCGTACGACGTTCCGTAGGTTCCATGGAACCCGGAAACGGTCTCCGCCATCTGGGATCCGCACTCTTCTGGAGCGGACTCGGGCACCTGGCGGCGTTGGCAGCTGTCGTGGCCTTCGCCCGCGCGGTCGACGTCCAGATTCCCACTCTCAGCATCATGGCCGCCACGGCTGTCTCGTGGCTCGCGAGCCTGATGCCGATCAGCCTCGGCGGTTTCGGTCCGAGAGAGGCCGTTCTCGCCTCGCTCCTGGTTCGGGCCGGCACCGCGCCCGAAGATGCGATCGCAGTCGCCATCCTCTGGGATCTGGCCATCGTGATCCAGGCGATCGTCGGAATGGTTGCAGCGACCATTCCCGGAACAGACCGGCGAACCGGCGCGACGACGCACGATTCGGAGCGCGGTTCCCCCGCCTCCCCCTGAACCCCGAACCCACGTAGGTGATTCTGTTGCTGAACAGCCTGTCGACGGCCGAGATCGTCCACACGGAGGACCCGACGTCTCTGGACTCCGAGAGAGTTCGTCTGCAGACGAGACGCGTCGGCTTCACCATCCTACGTGGCCTCATCGACCCGGCCGAAGTCAACCGTTCCTGTCGGCGATTGCGTGATCACTTCGACCAGGAACTCGACCAACCTCCCACGGGCCACGCGGCCTCAGCGGTTCGTCGCAACTTCCAGAAGCTCACGGTGGGCGGCGAGTCCGGCGAGACTGGCCGCGACGACGCGCGATTCTTCCGAACGTTCTACAATCCCATCTGGGACGAAGACACGTGGGGACTGCGCTCGTCTTTCGTAACGCTCGCACGCACACGGAATCGGATTGCCGGACTCCCGGAGGACTACGCCGTCGACCGGATCGAGTCCGACGGACTCTGGACTGCCGCGCGCGTCCACCAGTATCCGCGCGGCGGAGGCTTCTTCCGGCGCCACACGGATCATCTGACGAGCGGTATCGCGTCGTCTCACGAAGTGCGCTACGTCCAGGTCCTGCTGGTCATGTCGCAGAAGGGACGCGACTTCTACGAGGGAGGGGCGTTCGTCGAGATCCGGGGAGAGAGGGTCGTCATCGACGACGTCACGCAGCCCGGCGACGTGGTCGTGTACGACGGCCGGACGGTGCACGGTGTCGAGGACATCGATCCGAGCACACACCTCGACCTGACCACGATCAACGGACGTCTCGCGGCCTTCGTCACTCTCTTCGAGTCCCGCTGACCCCTACCCCCCCACGGCGTACACCGGCCGGATGTCCACCGGCACGTCGTCGAGTGCGTCGAGCGCCTGCTGCATTGCCGGGCTCACGGTGCCGTATTCCTCCACCCAGGCCTTCGCCGCCTCGTAGTCGGCGTTCGCCTGCAACATGAGGATCTCGCGGGCCAGGTCGCGGATCGCACCGCGCCATTCCGATTCGACCGGGGCAAAGGTTCCGTCGTCGCCGACGTCGAGCGCCCCCTTCTCGGCCAGGTAGTTGAACTGGCACACCACGCCCAGGCCGTGGGCCTCGGTCACACCGAAGCGCGCGCTCCGGAACAGGCCGGGCACGACCGTCCACGCCAGATCCTCGCCCTTGCTCGCCGGCAGCACGCCCTTGTCGATCAGCGAGTAGATGTCGTACATGCCGAGCACATCGGCCTTGGCTTCTTCGAGCGGACTGTACAGGTCCTTCAGCTCGAGCCGGACCTCGGTCTCGCGGCCGTCGATCACGAGCTTGCCGGGGCCGATGCCGTGGCTCAGCTCGTGGTGCAGGACGAAGTCGAAGTAGGCCTGCATGCTCACCCGATCCGCGCGGCCCTCGGGGAGCACGCGCTCGGCGATCGGCACGAGCACGGCGTGGTACTTGGCCTCGATCACGTTCTTCAGAAGGACCTTCTTGCTGCCCTTGGCCTCGCGCACGCGCTCGTCGTTCGGCAGGTTGAAGGCGATGGTCTGCACCCCGGCCCGGGTGTCGCCGGCGGTGTAGATCTCGTTGGCCACGCGGATGGGCGAGTCGGTCCCGCGGTCGGGGTTCTTGTACTCGTCGGGAATGGGCAGGTTCATCTCGAGCCAGGGCAGCTCGGCCTTGTAGAGGTCGAGCGCAGCCGACTCCTCCGGGTCGGCGATGCACAGGAAGCTCTCGAAGGCGGCCTTGTAACCGAAGAGCTTGTCCTCGTAGACCTCGTAGGGACCGAACACCACTTCTAGGTCCCCGGCGAGGTCCATCCAAGCCATGTCGCTCTCGAAGTACTCGTCCTGCAGCAGGTCGCGGGCCCGTAGTCGCAGGAAGCGTTCGAGCGTCGGGTCGTCGGTGATATCGGCGGCCTGTTCGAGCAGTTCGGAGCAGCGCCGGATCTGCACGGCGTAGGCCTCGCTGTACGGGAACGAGACCAGGCCGCCGCCCTGGCGACGGATCACCGTGAACAGCGACGTGAAGGCCTCCTCGTCGCCGGGGTGCGCCGCGATCCAGTCCTCGAACTCGGCCTTCGTCATGTCCTCGGGATAGAAGCCGGCGCCCGGCGACCGCGGTTCGGTGCCCAACCAGGGTTCGTCGGCCTCCAGCCGATCCCACTTGTGACGCATGATCGCGTAGTAGGTCTTCACCGCCTCGGCGTACTGGCCCTCGTACTGCTCGACCGCCACGTCGGTCTCGGCTCGGTGTTGCCAGGCCTGCAGACCGAAGATCTCGTGCACGATGCCACTGGCCTCGATCAGCAGATCGAGTGCCCGCCGGTCGCCCTCGCTCAACCGCGACAGGTCGGCCTCGATGCGCTGGGGCTGGAACTGTTCGACCCGGACTTCGATGTCGTCGGCGATCTCGAGTTCGCCGACCTCGGGCTCGGGCGCACCGCACGCGGTGAGCAGGGAGAGCGACAGCAACGACAGGGGGACGACGCGCACGTTGACGACCTCGGGGATCGGGGAAGGGATCTGCGGACGGTTCCCGAAAGTATTCCACGCCTCGCCGCGCGGCCAGCCCGCAGGCGGGCTCTGTGTTATGGTCGCCACGACGCGATCGCGCGGCCCGAGCGCCGACCCGTTCCTCCACTCGAACACTTCCGAGGAGCCAACCCGTGGGCGAGATGACCCGCTTCGACCGGCCCGACGGCCAGAAGGCCCCGGCCTATTTCGCCGAACCCGACTTCACCTCACACGCCCCCGGCATCGTGGTGATCCAGGAGTGGTGGGGCATCAACGCCCAGATGAAGGGCATCGCCGACCGCTTCGCCGAAGAGGACTTCCGCGTTCTCGTGCCGGACCTGTACCGCGGCCGCCTCGCCGCCGATGCCGACGAGGCCAACCACATGATGAGCGACCTCGACTGGAACGACGCCGTGTTCCAGGACGTCCAGGGCGCGATCGACCACCTGAAGACGACCGACTCGAAGGAGGTCGCGGTCCTGGGCTTCTGCATGGGCGGGGCCCTGAGCATCGCGGCCGCCGTCCACGCCCGGAACCTGGACTGCGCCGTGTGCTTCTACGGGATTCCCCCGCGCGACTTCGCCGACCCGAAGCAGATCCGCGTTCCCATGCTGTTCCACTTTGCCGAGCACGACGACTGGTGCGACGCCGTCGCCGTCGAGGGCCTGGAGAAGGACCTGGAAGCCGTCGAGGCACGCACCGAGGTGCACGTCTACCCGGGCACCCACCACGCCTTCATGAACGAGGTGCGGCCCGAGGTCTACGACGAGCGGGCCGCGAAGATCGCCTGGGACCGCTCGATCGCGTTCCTGCGCGAGGAACTCCTGACCTGACCGTCGATCGCCCACGACCAGGGGACCGCGGGATCAGCGGCCCACGTTGTGGAAGCGTACGTGGTGCAGGACGATCGTGCCGTCGGGGTTCTGTCCCCCGAACTTCTCGGCGATCGCGAACACGTCGCGGTCGTCCTCGGCGGCCGGTCGAAGGCCGGTGACGCCGCGGGTGGTCCCCGTCTCGAGCGCTTCGTCGCTCAGTGCGCTCAACGCCAGGTCGCCCACCTCGCGCGGTCGGATCCCCGAGGCGTCGATCCTCGCCACCTGGGCGGTCTCCATGGCGTCCTCGAAGCGCGGCATGGGCTCGACGCTCGCCACGATCAGGAAGCGTTCATCGCCTTCGATCGGGGCCACGGGCCAACGGAAGGTCTGGCCCGCCAGGTCGCCCGGGATCGTGTGCTCGCGACCGCCCTCGAGCGGCTCCACGGGCCCGGCATTGGCCATGGGCCAGAGCAACGTGGTGGCGCCTTCGTCGTCGCGGTTGAGGACGTAGACGTAGGCATCGCGGCTCAGACGGACCTTCACCTCGAGCCCGGTGTCCGCGCCGATCTCGTCGCCGGGTTCGAGCTGGACGAACTGCCCCTCGTTCACACCGGTGAACCGCACCTGGGCCTGCAGCGGTCCGTCCGAGGAGAACACGCTCAGACCCGTGGCCACCGCGGCGATCACCACCGCACCGACCAGGCTCCAGGCCAGGAACGTCCGGCGCGGAACGGCCGTCTCCTGCTCGGCTCCCGCGAAGCCCCGCAGAGCACCCGCCATGGCCGCCGCACTCGGGAACCGATCTTCGCGTTCGGCCGCCGTGGCCCGCTCGACGATCGCCACCAGGTCCTCGGGCAGGGGCAGGTCGTACTCGTGGAGCGGCGTGCGCTCGTCGCCTTCGTGCTTCTGCATGATCTCGGCCACGGTCCCGCTCACCGGGAAATCACCGGTGAGCAGGTGGTACAGCAGGACGCCGAGGGAATAGACGTCCGACTGCGGCGTGGCCGGTTCGCGGCGGAAGGTCTCGGGCGCCATGTAGCGCGGCGTGCCCGTGACCACCAGTTCGTTCTCGCCCTCGCGCAGCCTGCGCGTGCGGCCGGCGCCGAAATCCATGAGGACGGGGCGACCGTCGGGCCGAACCATCACGTTGGCCGCCTTGATGTCCTTGTGCACGACGTTGGCGGCGTGCACGGCGCCCACGGCATCGCACAGTCCTGCCATCAGGCGCGCGGCCTCGGTCGGCTCCATGCGTCCGCGTTCGAGCGCGACGCTGCCCAGGTCGGTGCCCTCGACGAACTCCATCCAGATCCCGAGCTGGGCGTCGTGCTCCTCGATCCCGTAGATCCGCACCACGTTCGGGTGCTCCACGCGGGCCAGCAGCCGGGCCTCCTCGAGCACCCGCTGTCCGGCGTCGGGGAGCTCGGCCATGCGCGCGTTCATGAGCTTGACCGCGACCTGGCGGTTCAGCGCGGGGTCCCAGCCGCGGAAGACACGGCCGAAGCTGCCCCGTCCGATCTCCTCGAGCAATTGCAGGCGGCCCCACGTGGCCACGGTGTCCTGAGCCGCCGGTGTGGCCGACACGACCCCCGAGGTCGCGTCGGCATCGCCCAGCACGACCGACGACGGGTCTTCGGACCGCGCGACACGGCCAATGTCGTCGATCAGCCGCAGGTTGCGGATCCAGTCGCGCTCGTCGGCGCTGGCCGCGGTCAGGTCGACCGCGTCCCAGTCCACCGGACGGCCCTCGGCCAGACGGTCGGCGAGTTCATCGAAGGACTTCGGTCGCACCATCGTCGTTCCCTCCGGCCAGATCCGGACCCATCGCTCGGGCCAAGCGCATGAGGGCCCGCTTGCAGGCCATGCGCGCGGCGTTGGCGCTGGGTCGGTCGGTCATCTCGGCCAGCTCCTCGTAGGAGCAGTCCATCTCGATCCGGGCCACGACCAGCTCGCGGTCGCTCTCGCGCAGCGTCCCCAGGGCGTTCTCGTAACGCTCGAGTGCCTCGGATCCGATCAACTCCTCGAGCGGCGAGCGAGGGGGGCGGTAGCCCTCGGCGACGGGCTGCTCGGCCCGGTCGCGCACCCCGGCGTGCCGCACGTGGTTGCGGATCCGGTTGAGGATCGCCGTCCGCAGGTAGCTGTGGAAGGCGCCCTCGTGCCGTTGCTCGAAGCGATCGACGCGGTTCAGGGCCTGGACCAGGACGTCCTGGACCAGGTCCTCGGTGTCGTCGACGTGCCGTGCGTGCCCGGGCAACCGCCCGGTGGCCCAGCGCCGCAATCGCGGCCCGTAGCGCCCCATCAGGATGTTCACGGCGTCCTCGCGGCCCTCCTTCGCCCCGTCCAGCAGGACCTGGGTCGGATCGTCGGGCCGGTAACGGTCTCGTCGCGCGTGGTCTTCGGACACGGTGGATCCCACGGTGAGGTCGTCGATGCAGAGGGTTCCGAGCAGCATAACGCAGGTCCTCCCGTGGGGTCAGCGATCATCCCTGGAACCCGCGACCCGCCCCGAGCGCACACCCCGGAAATGCACGAGGCCCGCTCGGGGAGAGCGGGCCTCGTCGACTCGATGAGATCCGGGCCGGGAGCACGGGCGCCACCGCGAACCACGCGGCGCTCCCGACCCGGACTCTCACGGCCTACAACGTTCCAAGCGCCGAAATCGCACGGAACCGGAACCATGTTTTTCGTGAAGGGCTCAGACGGGCGTCCCCACGCCCGGCTCGTCGGTCGCCGGCAGGGCGAAGAACTGCAGCGCACCCGCCTCGCCGTCCAGTCTGTGCTCGCGCAGTTCCACGGCCGAGAGCTTCGCCGCCGTGGAGCGGGCGAAGTCCAGGGCCTCCGCGTAGCGGCGGCGCCGTTCGGTCTCGCTCAGCGCACTCGGGCCGACGTGGCAGGCGCACAGGGCCGCCTGCAGACCGAAGGGTACGTCGGAGCCGACGGATTCGCGGTGCTCCCAGCCCCCCGACACCGGATCGAAGCGATACAGCGGCAGGAAGCGGTGGCCCTCGGTGGCCATCAGGTCGATCGCCTCGACCACGTAGTCGGCCTCGGCATCGTCCATCACGTAGTGGAACCCGACCCGGCACCAGCCCGGCTTGATCCCGTTCACCCCGTCGCGGATGCAGGCGCGGTAGCGTTCGCTGGTGGGCTCGTCGATTCCCAGGAGGCGATGGCCGTACGGACCCGCGCAACTGCAACCCGCGCGGGACTGGATCCCGAACAGGTCGTTGGCGAGTGTGGTGACGTACTTCGGGTGGAGATAGCTGCCCGTAGGCGTCTTCAGGTTGAAACTCAGGATCGCCACCCGGCGCCGTGGATCCGGGTTGCCCAGCAGCTCGAACCGGGGGTTCCGCTGCCAGCGGTCCAGTGCGCGGGTGACCAGTTCGTGCTCGCGCGCTTCGATCCGTTCGGTGCCCACCGCGCGCTTCACGTCGAAGGCGAGCGCGGCCTTCAGGGACTGGAGAACACCCGGTGTCCCGGCCTTCTCCCGCCCCTCGACGTCGGCCGTGAAGTCGTGGTCGTGCTCGCCCACGTAGTCCACGGTGCCGCCGCCGCCGACCGTCGGCGGCAGGTCCTTGCGATACAGTCGCTCGTGGAACACCAGGATCCCGCTGCTCCCCGGTCCGCCCAGGAACTTGTGCGGCGACACGAAGATCGCGTCGATCGACGCCTGTGGGTCGTCGGTGGGGTTCATGTCGATCTCGACGTAGGGACCGGTGGCCGCGTAGTCGAAGCACACGAAGGCGTCGTGGGCGTGCAGGAGCCGCGCGATCTCGCGCACCGGCGTGCGCATGCCCGTGACGTTGCTCCCCGCGCTGAAGCTGCCGAAACGCAGTCGGCCGTGCCACTGCGGATCGAGCAGGAGCTGTTCGAGGTGGTGGAGATCGACGCCGCCGTCGTCGTCGAGATCGACCTCGACGACCTCGGCGAGACCTTCTCGCCACGTGACCTCGTTCGAATGGTGCTCGTAGGGACCGACGAAGACGACCGGACGCTTCGTCCGGAGTTCGGCCTCGAAGTCCGCGAAGCCGTCGGTGCCCAGGTGTCCCTTCATCACGTCGAACAGCAGGTGGCGCGTGGCCGGCGGAACCATCACCCCGACCATCTGTTGCAGCTTGTCGATCGCGCCCGTCGCGCCCGTGCCCACCGCCACGATGCGGCCCTGCGGCCCCGCGTTCACGCAGTCCTTGATGGTGCACTCGGCCTCGTGCAGCAGCCGCGTCATGCTGCGGCCGGTGACGTCGTCTTCGGTGTGGGTGTTCGCGTAGTGCCGCTGCAGGCCCTGCAGGTACTCCTCGACGAATCGCAGCGTCCGCCCGCTGGCCGTGTAGTCGCAGTACACCAGCATGCGCTGACCGAAGGGCGTGGAGAAACTGCTGTCCACGCCGACGATCTGCGAGCGCAGGTAGGCGAAGTCGAGCTTCCGGCTGGGCATGTGCGGCTCCGGGAAGAGGGGCTCCGCCGAGTGTAGCAGGGCGACGAGAGCGGTGCCATGGGCCTCCGCGCCCGTGCCCGACCCTAGGCCCGCCGTGCCCTCACGAACGCACTCACGACCGCGCCGTCGATCTCGTCGAGATGGTCGATCACGCGCTGCGGTCCGCCCTCGCTCGCGGGCACCGATTCCGCCATGCCCGCGATGTCATCGCGCGAGTACTCCCGGGTGATCTCGAACGACACGTCGGTGTAGCCGGCGCGCTCCAGCCGGGCCCGGTAGTCGTCCATCGTCAGCGCGCCGCTCACGCATCCCGTCCACAGCGCGACCGAACTCTGCACGGCGCTCGGGAGGGGCCGCGTGAGGACGACGTCGCTCACCGCGAATCGGCCTCCCGGCTTCGTCACGCGATGTGCTTCGGCCAGGACACGGTCCTTGTCGCCGGCCAGGTTGATCACGCAGTTGCTGATGATCACGTCGACCGTGTGATCGTCGAAGGGAAGGGTCTCGAGCGTTCCCTCCCGGAACTCGACGTTGGTCGCACCGGCCGCCTCGGCGTTGGTCCGCGCGATGGCGAGCATCTCGCGGGTCATGTCCACGCCGAAGGCCCGGCCGGTCGGGCCGACGCGCCGGGCGCTGAGCAGCACGTCGATGCCGCCGCCCGAGCCGAGGTCCAGGACCGTCTCGCCCTCGTGCAGTTCGGCCAGCGCGGTCGGATTGCCACAGCCGAGCGACGCCAGGCGCGCCAGGTCGGGAATCCCGTCGAGTTCGTCGGACTGGTAGAGGTCCTTCGTGATCGGATCGACCGCGTCCATCGGGCCGGTGCCGCAGGAGCCGCTGCAGCACGAGGTGGCGCCGGCGTTGCGCGCGACGTTGCGCGCCGCCTCGCCGTAGCGCTCGCGGACCGTGTCGCGCACGGCGTGGGGATCGGTCGGGTTGTCCATGGGTCTCGCTCTCGTTCGCTCGGTGAAGAATGCCGCACGGGATCACGTGGTGATCGGATCACGCGACGTCAGCCCGCGCGCGAAGCCTTCGATCGCCGCCGCGCTCTCGGGTTCGAGCCGGTAGTGCATCCAGCTCCCCCGGCGTTCGCAGACCACCAGTCCGGCCTGCCGCAGCTGCCGCAGGTGGTGGGAGATGGTCGGCTGGGAGAGGTCGAAGCTCGCTTCGATCTCGCAGGCGCACAGCGAGCCGTCGCAGTCGCGCAGCATGGCCAGGATGGCCAGGCGGGTGGGGTCGCCCATGGCCTTGAAGGCACGGGACAGGGCCTGCACCGGCTCTCCCGTGTGGGGGCTGGCGGGATGGCAGCACGGCTTCGCGAGGTCGTCTCGGTCCATGGTGTCGAACCTACGCACGGCATCGATATCTGTCAATATCGAGATCCGTCGATACGCGGCGCGTCCGGCAATCCTACCGCTCGTACGCCCTCCGGATGTTCGGCACCAGGTACTCGTCGAAGGCCTTCTCCAGGCCGTGCACGGGCGCGAAGCCCCAATCGCGCCGCGCCGCGGTGTCGTCGCAGCCCGCCGGCCACGAGTCGAGGATCGCCATGCGCTTGGCGTCGACCCCGAAGCCGATCTCAGCCTCGGGGAAGGACTCGAGCACGATCGCGCGGATCTCCTCGGCCGAGGGGTTGAAGGCCTGCAGGTTGTAGACCTGGCGCGTGAGCGAGTCGGCCGGGGCGTCGACCAGCTTCAGCGTGGCGTCCACGGCATCGGGCATGGTCATGAAGGGGATCCGGGCCTCGGGGCGGGCGAAGCAGTCGTAGGCCACACCCTTCGCCGCGGCGTGCAGCATCTCGGGCGCGTAGTCGCTGGTCCCGCCGCTCGGCGTGGTGAAGGCGCTGATCAAACCGGGGAAGCGCAGCGCGCGGAAGTCCACGCTGCCCGTGGCCGCCGCGGCGTCGAGTTGCTTGTAGTGCTTCGCGTAGTACCGACCCAGGTGCTCGCACGCGAGCTTGTTGCAGCCGTACATGGTGGTCGGCGTGTTCCAGTCGTCCTCGCCCACGGCGCCCGCCTTCGTCTTGGTGCCGGCGTCGGGCAGGCCGTAGGCCGCGATCGAACTCGGGTAGAAGAAGGTCACCGGCTCGCCGTGGCTGCGCGCCTGGGCCTGGGCGAACTCCAGCATGTTCAGGGTGCCGACCACGTTCACGTCGTGGGCGACCACGGGCGTGAACTCGCTGCGTGTCGACAGCAGCGCGGCCAGGTGGAAGACCATGGTGACCTTGAACTCGGCGAGGATGGTGTCGAGCAGCTGCGTGTCGTTGATCGACCCGGTGTACGTGCGGTCGGCGACCGCGGCGATCTCCGGGTGCAGGGGCTTGAGGTCGAGCGTGACGATCGGGATCCCGCGCTCGTGGATGCGGTGGACCAGGGCGTGGCCGATCTCGCCGGCCGCACCGGTGATCAGGACTCCGGAATGACGCATGGTGGCTCCTCGAACGAAGATGGCCCCCGCCCGTCGAGGACCATCGGTCAGGGTCCGTTCGCGCCCGCGCGGCGTCAAGAATCGTAGACGTGACGTGCTTGCCGCCGCGGCCACGGCCTGCCATGGTCGTGCGACCCCTCCCAGGAGTCCGAACCATGCGCTCCGTGCTCGTCCTGGCCCTCGCCCTGTCGTTGCTCGCCGCCTGCGGCGACGACGAATCCACGACCGCGCCCACCGATCCGGACGCGCCCGCCGACACCACGCGCCTGGCCGGAACCTTCGTCCGTGCCTCCGACGGCGCGGGTCACGGACCGCTCGAGGTCACCCTGTTCGACCTGCGGCGCCTGGCCACCGTCGGCCGCGTCGTCGCCGACAGCAGCGGACGGTTCGTCTTCGTCGACGTGCCCGACGGCGACTTCCTCCCGGTGCTGATCAGCGACGACGTCGCGCTCTTCGGTCTGCCGCGACCGCGGTTCACCTTCACCGGGACCGAGCGCTACGACGAGATCTTCCCCGTGGCGCCGGTGCCCGGCGGCCTCAGTCCGGGTGAGGAAGGCGTGGCCGGTACCGTTCTCGACGCCGAGACCGGCGAACCCATCCCCTTCGCCCGCGTCGAGATGAGCAGCACCACCGGCGCTGCGAACTGGTCGCAGCAGAGCAGCAACTGGTCGGAGTTCCGCGGATCGGCCTCGGAACAGGAACCGGTCACCGACCCCCGCGGACGCTTCCGGATCCAGCCCGTGCCGATCGTGATCTTCCCCGACGACCAGTTGCCGGGAGGCCTGCGGCAACTCGTCCCGAGCTGGCGCGTGACCGCCCCCGGCTACCGCGCGCGGAGCTTTCCGGCGACCGACGCCACCGGCGGCGTGCGCCAGGTGACCATCCGCCTCGAGCCCGGCGTCGACGACGCTGCGATCGAGGGCCGGGTGGTCGGCCTCGACGGGACTCCGCGCGAAGGCGTGCGCGTGTTCGCCGAGTGGCGCCGCGCCCCGGGCGAACTCTTCCGTGCCGACGACCGCCTGCTTACCGGCATCCCCGGCATCAGCGGTGCCGACGGCCGATTCCGGATCGAGGGCCTGGCCCCGGGCGTCTACAACGCCCTGGCCGGCGTCCTCCCCGACGACGGCTGGATCGGCCCGGCCGCCCCGGCCGGCACGAATCGACCCGGACGCAACCTCGGAGGCCTGACCGCCGTCGAAGTGCAGACGACGACCGACGTCGGCGACCTGGTGGTCGAACCCGTGATCGAGGGCTTCGTGCCGGCACCCGGCGACACCCTGCGCCGGACCACGCTCCTGCGCTGGAACGCCGTGCCCGACGCCGCGGCCTACGAGGTCCTCGTCCGCCGCGGCACCGACCTCGTGAGTGCCATCGGTGTGGCCGAACGCCCCGAGATCGGCTTCGACAGCCCGAACGAGCCGTTCGACACCGACGCCCTGTTCCGGCTCGAGATCCGGGCCCGGGATGCGTCGGGCCAGGAGCTGTCGCGCACCGACCGTCCGGTCCTCTACCGCTGGGTCGCGGGCGATCCCGCCTCCCGCTGAATCGTTCCCGCGACCTGTAACCCCCCCAAGGGGTGGCACGTTCGCTACGGGTGAAACGGCGTATGGACCGGAAGACCTTCGAGAGCCTGCTCCGCGAGCACCGCGACGCCGTCTACGGCACGGCCCGCTACCTGGTGCGCAACGCGGACGACGCCGAGGACGTGGTCCAGGAGACCTTCGTCCGGCTCTGGAGGACGGGAGACGAGGTCCGGCCCGACAGCGTGCGCAGTTGGCTGTTGCGCGTCTGCCGGAACCTGAGCCTCGACACCCTCCGCCGCCGCAAGGTGCGCGAGGGGGCCCGGGCCAGCGCCGACCAGGTTTCGGAGCGCGGTCGGCTCGGGATCGAGGTCGCCGAGGACGACGGGCGGGAACGATCCCTCGAGGTTTCGGATCTCGGATCGGGCGCGCTCCACACCGAAACGGTTCTCGACGTGCAGCGCATGGTCGAGGCCATGGAGGAGCTGAAGGAACCCCAGCGCTCGATCATCCTCCTGCGGGAAGTCCAGGACTGCACCTACGAGGAGATCGCCGAAGCGCTGGACCTGTCGTTGAGCGCGGTGAAGGTCTACCTGCACCGGGCTCGCAAGAAGATCCGCCGCCACTTCGAGGGCGGCACCACCGAGGCCACGTCATGAGCGACGACCGCGAACAGCACGCCCCCCGGCCGACCGAAGCCGAGCTGCGCGCCGTCGAGCGCTGGGCCGACGCCGTCGACGCCGCCGCGCGCGCCGAACTCGACGCCGACGCCCTGGCCGAACTCGAGCGCGAGGCCGAACACGACGCCTGGCTGCGCGAGGCCCTGGCCGATGCCCGGGCCGTCCGCGCGCGCGTTCGAGATCTGCCCCGATTCGAGGCCCCCGCCGACCTCGACGCCCGGATCCTGGCCGCCGTCGACCGCGAGCACCGCCCGCGCCGTGCGCGCGGACCGGCCCCGCGCGCCACGCTGCGCTGGATCGCCACCGCCGCCGTGGCCGCCGCCGCGGCCTTCGTGCTCTTCGTCGGGCCAACACCCTGGCGGTCGGCCCCGAACACCTTCGTCGCCGCCGACGGCACCGTCTTCACCGAGGACGAGGTCCGCGCGGCGGCCGAACAGGTCGAGACGGCCATGGCCGTGCTCAACGGCGAACTCGACCGCACGTCGTCGATCGTCGGCCGCGAGATGAAGACCGAACTGCGCGACCACGTAGCCGATCCCGTGCGCCGCAGCTTCGGCCAGACCGTCGATTCGATCCCCTTCCTGCGCGATCCGGCGCGGGACGACCAGCACTCCGGACTGCGCTTCCCGCCCACCGGCGAACGCCCGCTCCGTTCCCACGCTCGACCGGGTGCACTCCACGGAGAAAGGACATGAGAGCCATGTTCGGACGGACCTTCATCAGCCTGTGCGCGGCAGCCGCACTGCTGCTCGCGGGCGTCGGAAGCGCCCAGGCCCAGCGCGGCCTGAGCCAGGAGGAGCTCGAGCGCCAGCCCGGCTTCGTCGACTTCGGCGACATCTGGGAGTGGAGCGACGGCGACGAAGAGGTCGAGATCCATCTGACCCAGCCGCTGCTCGGCGTGGCCGGATCGTTCATGCGCGGCGAGGACCCCGAACTCGCCGACCTGATCCTCGACCTGGACCTCGTGCGGGTGAACCAGTTCACCTTCAACCGTCGCGACGAGGACGCCGTGCGGGACTTCATCGACGACACCGGCCGGCGCCTGCGGCGCGACGGCTGGGACAACATCGTGAAGGTCCGCGAGCGCGACGAGCGCGTGAACGTGTTCGTCAAGCTCGACGGCGACGGCCGGGACCCCGCCGAGACCTTCCTTTCGGGTCTGTGCATCCTCGTGGTCGACGGCGACGAGTCGGCCTTCGTCAACGTGGTCGGCCGCTTCCGCCTCGAGGACGTCGCCCGCGTCGGCAACCAGTTCGACATCCCCTACGCCGAGGAGTGGGAGCGCTACGACCGCCGCGGCGGATCGAGCGAGCCGGACTCCGCCGATCAAGGGGGCCGCCGATGAGATCCGCCCTGGCGCTGATCGGCCTGCTGCTCCTGAGCGGCTGCGTGGTCGGCAACGCCGAGATCGCCGCCGAGGTCGACACCGTGCTGTGGGACCTGCGCCCGCTGCGCTCCGAGCCCCGGGCCGAGTTGCACGTCGGCGGCGGCCTGATCGGCCTGGCCTCGACCGCCTCGCGCTGGTCCGACGACCCCGACGCCGACTTCGCCGCCGACATGCTCGACGGCATCGACGGCGTGCACCTCGGCGTCTACGAGCTGCACGGCGACCGCCGCGACGCCCCCGCCGACCTGACGTGGGCCGCCCGCGAGGAACTCGAGGACCTCGGCTGGCAGGTCGTGGTGCGCACCCGCGAGCACGGCGACGAGTCGAGCTGGGTGTTCGGGCGCATGGTCGACGACGACCGCTTCGAGATGCTGGTGGTCGCGCTCGAGTGGGACGAGGCCGTGGTCGTGCGCATCGACGGCGACCCCGGTCGCCTGCTGCGGGCCGCCGTCCGCCGCGACGAGGACTTCCTCGTGGCCACCCGCTCGGTGCACTCCGAGTTCTGAGTCCGCCGGCGAGCGGACGGTTCCGGGCACGGGGTGCTGCCCGGGACACGAGACGGCCCGTGTCCACGTGCGTGGACGCGGGCCGGACCCTGGGCTCGCCCTCGCCTCAACCCAACGCGATCCACGTGAGAAGGGCGCCGCCACCGAGCGCGATATCCAGGACGTGGGTGTATCCGGCCGGACGCGGGCCGGGCGCCAGGGCGACGAGCGTGGTGAGCGGCACCCAGACCAGGCCGCGCTCCGGACCGAGGGCGGCCGCCGCGACACCGGCCAGTGCCAGCCCGCGCGCAACCCACCAGGCCCGGGCCGGTCCGATCGCGCGGGCCTCGGCCTCGCCGTCGGTCACGTCGCAGCCGATCACGTTCGCCAGGATCGCCAGACCGATCGGGGCCAGGTCGGCGAGCACGCGCTCGAGCGGCGCGGCGACGAGCACGGCGGGTAGCCCCACCACGACCGCGAGCCAGGCCAGCGCGATGTAGAGGGGTTTGATCCAGGGAAGGTGACGCAGCCGCGCGTGCAGGAGTGCGAGCAGGACCACCGCCGCCAGCAGGCCGATCGTCCGCAGCGGGAGCGCGATTCCGGCGGCCACCGCGACCCCCGCCGCGAGCACGGCCCCCGCTCGCATCCACGGTCGGTTCCGCCGCACGAAGTCCTCGCGCGCCGGCCGGTCGATGCGATCGTCGACGAGCCGGTCGAAGGCGTAGACCGCCCAGGTTCCCGCGCCGACGACCACCGACACGCGAAGGTCCAGCTCGGTGCCGAGCGTTCGCGCCACCGCATGCACGAGCGCCAGCGCCACGATCGCGACCAGCACCCCCGACTCGGTGGAGGCCTCGAGCGCACGTCGCCGGATCGATCGTCTCAACGCCTTCGGACTCCTCGTGCCACGCCCCCGGGACGCGCGACCGTTCACGATGGCGGAACGACTGTTGCGAGTACCACGGCAACGTCGAACACTTTGTTCGGGCCGCGCGCTCAAGCACCTACCGTTCAACACCTTACGAGAGCGCACCCCGGCGCGCCCCCCGTGCTCGGCGATCGGGAGTCGTGACCATGCGACCGAAGCGGTCGAGATCCAGCGTGCGCCTGGTGGCTTTCTGGGCAGCCATCGTCGCGGTGGTGTGCGTGCCGCGGGAGGCGGCGCCGGGGGACGCGGACGACGCGCCGCTGGCGCGTCGCGCCGGAATCACGCTGATCGTCAACACGCCGATGCGCTTCGGCACCCTGGCCGACAAGGACGGCTACGTCGAGATCGGCCCCAACGACAACCTGATCGCCAACCCCGACCACCTGATCGTCGAGCCCACCTTCTACAGCGGCGTCATCGACATCGACGGCGATCCCGACACCGCGGTGACCATCAGCATCGCCGGCGGCTCGGACAACGGCCTCACCATCAGCAACTTCCACACGGACCGGGGCGACCCCCCGCTGACCGGGGTCTCGCTCGGACCCACCGGGACCATCCAGCTCTACCTGGGCGCCCGCCTCGCGGTCAGCTCCCTCTCCGCGAACCCCGGAACCGGCCTCGGCGTGCCGTTCACGATCACCGTGCAGTACGAGTGAGTCCCCAGGACTCCCCACCGGGCCCATCCGGCCCGCATCCCATCCAGAAAAATCCGAACAAAACCCTCAAGGCTTCGCGGGGGTGTCCGAAACCTA
>DATFKK010000080.1 GCA_035268685.1 Candidatus Krumholzibacteriia bacterium
CGACCACGCGCGTGGTGTGCAGGCCGTAGTCGCCGGCCGTTCCGGGCATGAACTGCCACCAGCCGACCGCGCCGGCGCCGCTGCGGGCGCGGGGCTCGACGCCACTCTCGATCACCATGACGAACTTCAGGTCGTCGGGCAGTCCACGCTCGGCGAGCTCGCGTTCGATCACGGGGAACGCGTCGCGCGAGCGACGGTGCCACTTCAGCACCCAGTGCCGGTTCACGAGGAAGCGGTACCACTCCTCCTCGAAGCGACGGTGCACCTCGGGGATCTCGAACGGCAGTCGCTCGCCGCAGAAGGTCACGGTCTCGGGGACGTCGAAGAGACGCAGCGGCATGCCTTCGGCGGGGACCTCGCCGGTGACCTCGATGCGGTCGACGCGATCGCTCAGGCGGCGGTAGTGCTCCAGACTCTCGCGCAGACGACGGTTGTCGCGCTCGAGCCGATCGAGCCTCTGCGACAGCGCGCGGAACTCCGAGCTCGTGTCGCCGGCGATCAGCGGTTGGTTCCCCGCGCGGGGAATCCCGATGAACAGGACGGCGAGGATGAGACTCCAGGTGGCGACGTGGGCGAACCAGCGTGGCACGGTGTCGATTCCGTTTCGCGAGAGGACCGGGGTCGCGTGGACCCGAGCAATTATAACGGAGACGCGGGGGCGCCGAGCAAGAGCGGCCGCAAGGAAATCGAAACATCGGAGCGGTGGACCGTGATGCTTCACGATCTCTTGACACCTCCGGGACCGTGACGAGGAAGCCGTGGCCACGACGGACCCCTTCTCGAACACCTTGTACGGCAAGCGGTGGCATCGAGAACCGCCGTCCCCCACCGTCGCATCCAACGACCCGGCTCCGACGAAAACGGTCGCGCACCCCGTGATCCCGCCCTGTCCCGGGTTCACGTTCACGCCAATCCGGAGAGAATCCATTGAAGAACAGTCTGATCGTCTTCCTGGTCCTGGGCCTGTTCGCCTTCGCGGGCTGCAGTGACGACTCGAACGTCGAGCCGATGGGCCCGGCGAACGACGCACCGACGGGCGAGGAGCAGTTCCCGGTCAACGAGGACATGCCCGGAGTCGAGACCGAGTTCGCCCTGCAGCGGACCGCCTCGGGCGACATCGTCGACACCGCCGTCGCCGCGGGCTTCGAGACCCTGGTCGCGGCCGTGCAGGCCGCCGAGCTCGAGGGCGCGCTCCGTAGCGACGGCCCCTTCACCGTGTTCGCCCCGACCGACGAGGCCTTCGCCGACCTTCCGGCCGGTCTGCTCGACGCACTGCTGCTCCCGGAGAACCAGGACAAGCTCCAGCAGATTCTGCTCTACCACGTGCTCGAGGGACAGGTGAACAGCGGCGACCTGCGCTTCTTCCAGCGGGTCGAGACCCTCGAGGGCAGTGACGTGGAGATCCTGCGCTTCTTCCGCCTGATCCTGGTCAACGGGGTCTGGGTCCAGCTCGCCGACGTGCAGGCCACCAACGGTGTGATCCACGTGATCGACGAGGTCCTCATTCCCGAGGGCTTCACGCTCGAGGATCCAGCCGAGCCGACCGACGACCTGGTCGACACCGCCGTCGATGCCGGGTTGAGCACGCTGGTCACCGCCGTGCAGGCGGCCGGTCTCGAGGAGACCCTGCGCAGCGAGGGTCCGTTCACGGTCTTCGCGCCGAGCAACGACGCCTTCGACCGTCTGCCCGACGGCCTGGTGGCCGAGCTGCTCGAGCCCGAGAACGTGGAGTTCCTGCAGGACCTGCTCCTGTACCACGTCGTGAGCGGCGCCGAGGTCCTGAGCACCGACCTGAACCGCTTCCAGCGCGTGGAGATGGCGCAGGGCGACAAGACCTTCGTCTTCAAGAGCCGTTTCGGGATCTTCGTGAACTTCTCGAGAGTCGTGGCGGCCGACGTGCTGGCCAGCAACGGTGTGGCCCACGTGATCAATCGCGTGCTCATCCCGCCGCACTTCTACGGCTACTTCGAGAGTCTGCCCGACCAGGTTCCCGAGATGAACATGCAGGTCCAGGAGCAGCTCGCGGGCGTGAACTGACGCCCACCGCAGTAGCCGGACACACGAAGGCGGGCGATCTCCGGATCGCCCGCCTTCTTCATGGGTGCCGTTCGCTTCAGTCCGACGCGCGCAACATCTTCATGATCTGCCCCCACCCCGGCGCCTTGCCGAAGTGCAGGATCGACAGACGGAAGAGCTTGGCCGCCAGCTGGAGCGAGCCCAGCACCGTCAGCAGCAACAGCACGACCGACAGGACCACCTGCCACAGCGCCGGATCCCCGATCACGATGCGGATGAACATGAGGATCGGCGTGAACAGTGGGATCAGGCTGAGCACCAGCGAGGTTCCGCTGTCCGGCGCCTGGATCGCCACCTGGAGGAGCAGCACCGGCAGCACGATCAGCATGGTGATCGGACCCTGGTACTGCTGGGCATCCTGCATGCTCGAGCACAGGGCCCCCACCCCCGCGTAGAGCGAGCTGTACAGCAGGAAGCCGAGCACGAAGAACACGCCGAACCAGATCCAGAGATCCACGCCGATCAACCCGATCTGGATGTCGAGGCCGGCCACCTGACCACCGAGGTTCGAGAACAAGCCACCGATCACCACCCAGATCACGAACTGGGTGAAGCCCACGAGGCCCTGTCCCAGCAGCTTGCCCATCATCAGCTGACCGGGCGTCACACTCGCGAGCATGACCTCGACCACGCGGGTCGACTTGTCCTCGATCACGGCCTGCATGGTGAACTGGCCGTAGAAGATCATCATGAAGTACAGGAGCATGATCATGGCCACGCCGACGAGCAGACGGCTCTGCATGCTCACGTCGTCCTCGGCGCCGACGCTGCGTTTCTCGAGGTTGGCCCCGCGCAGCACTTCGGCCAACTCCGCCGATCCGATCCCCAGCTCCCGCATGCGCTCCTGTTGGACGGCCTGGTCGAGGAAGTTCTCGAGGACCTCGACCCCGATCACGCCACTCAGGCTCTCGCCGTAGTACACGGCGCGGCCGGACTCGAGGAAGTCCTCGGCCAAGACCACGTAGCCGTCGAGCTCGTCGCTGCCGACCTCGGCGTCGAGGTCCGTGCGCAACTGCTCGAGTTCGCCCTCGGACTCGACCCGTGCGAACTCCGCCTGCAGGGGGAAACCGTCCCCCTGCGCCTGCGCGGCGGCGTCGAGCATCGACTGCAGTCGCTCGCCGGCCTGGCCGTCGCCCGGATCGACGATGACGATCGACTGGCTCTCGGGCCCGGTGCGCTCGGCCAGCAGCGCCGGCCCGAACATCATCGCCGCGATCAACACCGGCCCGAGCGCGGTGCCCAGGGCGAACGATCGCGTCCGGACCCGCTCGAGGTACTCCTTGCGGACCACGATCCACAGCTTGCCACTCACGCCGACACCCCCTGTGCGCTGTCCATCTCGTGTTCCTCGAGCTGCAGGCCCTCGCGCTCGACCTCGCGGACGAAGATGTCGGTGAGAGGTGGCCGGACCGCCGAGAAGTGGTCGACCTCACCGCGCCCGGTCAGCTCGCGCAACAGCTCCTGGTGTGGCAGCCCGTCGCGCATCTGCACGCGCCAGCGCGTACCCTGCTCGAACACCTTCTCCACTGAGTCGAGCGACTCGAGCGTCGCGGTGTCGAAGGACCCGGCCACCTCGATCGTGTCGACCGGATAGCGCTCCTGGATCTCGTCGAGCCCACCGTCGAGCAGCTTCTTGCCGCGGTGGATCAGCACGATGTGGTCGCAGATCTTCTCGGCCTGCTCGAGCACGTGCGTGCTGAAAAGCACCGTACGCCCGGCTTGGCGCTGCTCCTGGATGATGTCGGTGAGCAGGCGCGTGTTGATCGGATCGAGTCCGCTGAAGGGCTCGTCGAGGATGATCAGGTCGGGCTCGGGCAGCACGCAGGCGATGAACTGCACCTTCTGCTGCATGCCCTTGCTCAATTCGTCGACCTTCGCCTCGGCGCGATCGGCCAGGTCGAAGCGCTCGAGCCAGGCGTCGGCCTTGGCCGCGGCCTCGGCGGCGGCCATGCCCTTGAGCCGCGCCAGGTACACGATGTGGTCGTGCACCTTCATCTTGCGGTACAGCCCGCGCTCCTCGGGCAGGTAGGCCACGCGATCGGTGGCCGCGCGGTCGAGCGGACGTCCGGCGAGCAGGATCTCGCCCGCGTCGCGCACGTAGATGTTCATGATCATCCGGATGGTCGTGCTCTTGCCGGCGCCGTTCGGGCCGAGCACGCCGTAGATCGATCCCGGGGGCACGCTCAGGTCCAGACCTTCGACGGCCACGAAGTCGCCGTAGGTCTTGCGTACCCCGCGGAGCTCGAGGATGGGCGCCATGGGGTCTCCTCGGGTGGCGGGTGGTCGAAAGAAGTCAGACTACGCCAGCAGGACCGCGATGTTGCAACGAGGAATCGTGATGCCGACCCGAGGGCACATCGAACGGGCCCCGCCGGCACGGCGGAGCCCGTCACGGACGGCGGGGCGGGCGGGGGTCAGTCCTGACCGACGATCCCGGCCTTCAGGGCCCCGAAGCTGGACTCCTCGGTGTCGACCGGGGACTCGTTGATGACGAGGCCGCCCGAGGAGGCGAAGGCGCGCACGCAGCCGGTGGGGCCGGTCGGCGTGAAGCACTCGTTGCCCACGGCGTTCTCCTCGGCCCAGGTCATCGCGTCGGGGATCGAGGGGTCGGGGACCGGCGCGAGGGTCACTGGCGCTTCCTGGATCAGTCCCACGGTGACCAGTGAGATCGTGGCCAGCAGCAGGGGCGAGCTCTCGGCGAGCAGCACCTGCGTGGTCCCCACGATGAAATCCGGCGGGGATCCGACGTTCAGCGCACCGGCGGGGTTCAGGGCGACGCCGACGCTGAACACGTCGGCCGGCAGCTGCAGGCTCGCCTCCCAGGCGAACAGGCCGTTGAATTCGTTCTCCGACGGAACGCCGATCTCGGAGTAGTCGATGTCGGCGATGATGTACACGGTCGCGCTCCCTCCGGCCTCCACCTGGAGCGAGGGAACGTAGCTGGTCGGCGACGCGCTGGCGTAGATGGCGCCCAGGGACTGTCCGACGGTCTCGGAGTCACCCTGGGCAACCGCCGGCGAAGCGGAGACGGCGAGGAGCAGGAAGGCAGGGAACAGGAACGCGAGTTGTCGCAACGGCATGGAGTCTGACCTCGTGAGACGAGCGGGCTGGGAATCGACGGCGCGGAATCCGGTGTTCCGGCGCTCCGGTCGACTGGATTATCCCCGGAATCGCCCGGCTGCGTCAAATCGACCTCTGGCCGAACCCCGGACCCGGCCGATCGCGGTTGGCCGTCGGATCGGTGTGGCCTAGCTTGGCGCGTCGGAGGAAGGCATGACGAATCGCTCACCCGCGCGGCCCCTGGTCGTGGTCGGCGCCGGACTCAGCGGCCTGGTCACCGCGTCGATCCTGCGCGGCCAGGGCGTCGAGGCGGTGCTCCTGGAGGCGCGGGACCGCCCCGGAGGCCGGATCCAAACCGTGAGCGGTGGCGACGGTCGGGGGGCCTTCGAGCGCGGAGCGACCTGGTTCGGCCCGAAACACCCCCACCTCGTGCGGGTCGCCGAATCGCTCGGCGTCGGCCGCTTCGACCAGGCCTTCGAGGGCGGCGGCCTGGTCGACCTCGGCCCGCGCGGTGTGCAGTCGCTGGACTTCCCCCCACCGCCCGAGCCGACCTTCCGCTTCCGCGGCGGAAGCAGTGCCCTGATCGACGCCCTGGTCGCGACCCTCGCTCCCGCGCAGATCCGGTACGGGATCCGTGCGACGACCCTGCGCCACCGGACGGACGCGATCGAGATCGAGGTCGAAGACGGAACCGGCCGGGCCGACACCATCGTGGCCGACCGCGTGGTCACCACCCTGCCCCCGCGCCTGCTCGCCCGTACGGTGGACTTCGAGCCCGCCCTGCCGCCGGCGGTGGCAGGCGTGCTCGCCGGCACCCCCACGTGGATGGGCCACGCCGTGAAGTTCTGGGCGCGCTACGCCGAGCCCTTCTGGCGCGGGCGCGGTGGAGGCTTCGGCGTCGCGCACGCGGGAATCGTGGAGGAAGTCCACGACCACAGCGACGCCGACGGCGATCCCTTCGCGCTGACCGGCTTCCTACGTCCGGGTTCCCATCTCGAAGACCCTGGGCGGCGCGACGAACGCACACTCGACCACCTCGCGCGCTTCTTCGGCCCCGAGGCGACCACCCCGCTCGAGTTCGACGCATGCAGCTGGCCGCACGAGCGCTTCAGCAGCGACGTCGACGCGAAGGCAGTTCCGGTGGGCACGCAGTACGGCGATCCGCGCCTGTGGGTGCCGCAGTTCGGCGGACGTCTCCTGCTGTCGGGCACGGAGACCTCACGCGAGTACGGAGGCTACATGGAGGGCGCCGTGATCAGCGGACTGCGCGCCGCGGCGTGGGCTGCCGAAGGCTGAGCGCTCGGCTCAGCTCCGCGCCGTGTGGACCACGTCGCGGGCCGCGGCCAGGGCATCGTCGAGTTTGTCGACCTGCTTGGCACCGGCCTGAGCCAGGTGGGGCTTGCCGCCACCTCCGCCGCCGGCCACGGCCGCGATCGGCTTGATCAGGTCGCCGGCCCGCAGACCGTCCTTCACGAGGTCGTCGGTGACCACGGTGATCAGCGTGCCCTTGCCGTCGAGCACGGTGCCGAGCACGCCGACCCCGGTGCCGAGCTTGGCGCGCAGCTCGTCGGCCATGTTCATCAGGGCCCCGCGGTCGGGGACGTCGATCCGCGCGCTCACCAGCTTCAGCCCGTCGACCTCGTCGGCCTTCGCCACCAGGTCGCCGACCACGTCGCCGGCCTGGGCCTTGCGGGCCTCCTCGAGCTGGACGCGGAGCTGCTTGACCTCGTCCTGCAGCGAATCGACCCGAGTCTCGATCTCGTCGGGGCGGGCGCTCAGGCGCTCGCCGAGATCGCGCAGGATCGCGTGCTCGTGCTGCGACAGGCGCACGGCCGCCTCGCCGGTCACGGCCTCCACACGCCGCACCCCGGCGGCCACCGCGCTCTCGCCGGTGATCCGGAACAGACCGATCTGCCCGGTGTGGTCGCAGTGGGTGCCGCCGCAGAACTCGGTCGACACGTCGGACACCTGCACCACGCGCACGGTGTCGCCGTACTTCTCGCCGAACATGGCGATCGCGCCCATGGCCCGCGCGTCGTCGATCGGCACGTCGACGTGCTTGCTCACCTCGAAATCGCGCAGGATCTGCCGGTTCACCTCGGCCTCGAGTGTGTCGAGCATCTCCTTGCCGAGTGCGCCGTCGTGGTGGAAGTCGAAGCGCAGCTTCTGTTCGTTCACCAGCGAACCGGCCTGCGTGGCGTGCGTGCCCAGGTGCTCGTGCAACGCGGCGTGCAGCAGGTGCGTGGCGGTGTGGTTGCGCATGGTCGCCACGCGCTTCGGCGTGTCGACCTCGGCCGTGACCACCAGCGATCCCAGGTCGTCGCGCTCGAGCGAACCCTCCACCAACCGCACGCGGGTCACCGGCCCGCCGCTACCGGGTTGGGTGTCGAGGACCTCGAGCACCAGCCGCTCGCCGCGGATCGAGCCGGTGTCGCCGACCTGCCCACCGCTCTCGGCGTAGAACGGTGAGGGGTCGATGCTGACCTCGTACTCGTCGCCGTCGAGCGGGCGCACGCCCAGGATCCGCGCCTCGGTGCGCAGGGTGTCGTAGCCGACGAAGCGCACCGACGCGCGGTCGGCGCCGGGCTCGCCGTCGATCCAGCGCCACTCCTCGCCGCGCTCGCCCGCCTGGAACTTCCCGGCGGCCCGCGCGCGCTCGCGCTGCTTCTCCATCTCGTGGGCGAAGCCCTCGGTGTCGACCGTCAGGTCCTGCTCCTCGGCCATGACCGCGGTGAGGTCGACGGGGAAGCCGTAGGTGTCGTGCAGCATGAAGGCCTGCTCGCCGGTGATCCGGCGGTCGCCGCGCTCGACGGCCTGGTCGGCGAACTCGCCGAAGCGCTGCAGACCGCGGTCCAGGGTCTGGAGGAAGCGCTCCTCCTCCACCCGGATCACGCGCTGGACGTGCTCGCGGGCCTCGCGGAGCTCGCGGTAGTGATCGCCCATCTGCTCGATCACCACGTCGGCGCAGCGGTACAGGAAGGGCTCACCGAAGCCGAGGTTGCGCCCGTGGCGCACGGCCCGACGCAGGATGCGGCGCAGCACGTAGCCGCGTCCGTCGTTGCCCGGCCGGCCGCCGTCGGCCACGGCGAAGGTCAGGGCGCGGATGTGGTCGGCGATCACCTGCATGCTCACGCGCTGTTCGTCGTCGCCGCGGTCAGCCCCGCTCTCGCGGGCGACCCAGTCGAGGATCGGCGTGAACAGGTCGGTCCCGTAGTTGCTGGTCACGCCCTGCTTCAGCGCGGCCAGGCGCTCCAGGCCCATGCCGGTGTCGACGCTCTGCAGCGGGAGGGGTTTCATCGTGCCCTCGCCGTCGCGGTCGTACTGGATGAACACCAGGTTCCAGATCTCGAGGTAGCGATCGCTGTCGTTCTCGCCGAGCGGGCGGTCATCACCCTGGGCCAGCTCCGGCCCCTGGTCGTAGTGGATCTCGGTGCACGGGCCGCAGGGACCGGTGTCGCCCATGCTCCAGAAGTTCTCCTCGTCGCCCTTCTCGATGTCGCCCAGGCGATGGATCCGGTCGGCGGGCACACCCACGACCCCGTTCCAGATCTCGAAGCTCTCGTCGTCGTCCTTGTAGACGCTGATCAGCAGCTTGTCCTGGTCGAGCTCCATGGTCTTCGTCAGGAACTCCCAGGCCCACTCGATCGCCTCGCGCTTGTAGTAGTCGCCGAAGCTCCAGTTGCCGAGCATCTCGAAGAACGTGTGGTGACGGCCGTCGCGGCCCACCGCCTCGAGGTCGTTGTGCTTGCCGCTCACCCGCATGCACTTCTGCGCGTCGGCCGCGCGCACGTAGCTGCGACGCTCGGTGCCGAGCAGCAGGGCCTTGAACTGATTCATGCCAGCGTTGGTGAACAGCAGGGTGGGGTCGTCCTGCGGGATCAACGTGGCGCTCGGCACGATCTCGTGGCCGCGCTCGGCGAAGAAGTCCAGGAAGGCCTGGCGGATCTCGTGACTGGTCAGCATGGGCTCCGGTTCCGTTCCTAGCGGGATTCGGCGGGGTCGGCGCCGCGGCCGTCGGTGCCGCGCACGATGCCCAACGCGTAGGGCTGGTCGACGAAGTGCTCGCGGGCCACACGGGCCAGGTCCTCGCGGGTGACGTCGCGGATGCGCTGCTCGTAGGTGTCGATCCGCTCGAGGTCGAATCCACCCAGCAGGGCGGCGGCCATCCGCCCGCTGCGGGCAGCGTTGGTCTGCGCGGACACCTTGTACGAGCCCACCAGATAGTTCTGGGCGCGCTCGAGTTCCGGGGCCGAGGGCGGTTCGTCGGCCAGGCGCGCGTGCAGATCGGCCACGAGCTCGATCACCGTATGCTCCTCCTCGGGCGAGCAGGCGACGAAGGTCCCGAAGAAGCCACCGAGCGTCCGCGTGGCACTGAAGGTCGAGACCTGGTAGGCCAGCCCGCGGCGGCCGCGGATCTCCTCGAAGAAGGTGCCGCCCAGCCCCCCCGTGATCGCCGACAGGACCTCGAGTGCCGGGGCATCGGGATGACGGCGGTCGACCGTTGGATAGGCCATCAACAGCGCCGTCTGGGCCCGTTCCTTCTCCATGGCCACGTCACGATTGCTCAGCAGGCTGGGCAACTGCTCGATGCGCTCGGCCGCGTAGAAACCGTCGATCGTGTTCGGCGAGGGCCGGCCCGTCACCCGCCACTCCTCGGCATAGGTCTTCACGAGCTCGAACACGAGATCGGCGTCGACGTTCCCGGCCACGCTCAGGACCATGGTCTCGGGCCGGACGACCTCGTAGTGGTGCTGGTCGACACGATCGGCGTCGAGGTACTGCAGGACGTTGGCGAGACCCAGCTCGGGCAGGCCGTAGGGATGCTCCGCGAACAGGGCGGCCCGCATCAACTGGACGGCCATGGCCGACGACTGATCCTCGACCGCCTGGATCGCGGCCCGGTGCTGACGGAATTCCTTGGCGTACTGCTCGGCCAGGAAGTTCGGCCGCGTCACGACGTCGAACAGGACGTCGAAGGCCGCGGCGAAGTCCTCCGACCGGCTGGCCACGGCGAATCCGAGCCAGTCGTCGGTGGCCACGCGGCGGATCTGCGTGCCCATCGACTCGATCTCGGCCGCGAGCTGCTCCACCGACCGGTTCTGGGTCTGCTTGACCATCAACCGCTGCATCAACTGCGTGACACCACTGATGTTGCGGAACTCGTTGGTCCGGCCGCCGAGGAAATACATACCGGCCGTGACGGTGGGCGCGTCGGGGTTCTCCTCGACCACCAGGACACCCCCACCGGGCAGGTCGAAGCGTGACCGTTCGCCCTCGTCGGCCGGGGACGAGGCCAGGCGCTCGGCCCACGACTCGATCTGCTCGCGGGGCAGCAGGCTCGGGCGCTGGTCGGGCAGGTCCGGAACGTCCATCTCCCGGACCGCCGCCAGGACCGCGCCGTAGAGGTGCTCGCGCTGCTCCTCGGCCGTGCGCTCGCCGATGACCTCGGGCGTGACGTATTCCAGCAACGACGCGTTGTCGAAGGTCAGATAGGTGTTGGCCACCCGCTTCACGTCCTCGGCCCGCACCGAACGGAGCTCGGCCAGTTCCCGGTCGTAGAGACGATACCCACCCTGGGCCTCGTAGGCCGCCAGCATGTTGGCCTGTCCCAGGACCTCTTCCTGTCCGAAGGCCTCGGCCGCCTCCAGGATACCCCGGGCCCGGTCGAGCTCCTCGTCGGTCGGACCGAACAGCTTCATGCGTTCGACCTCGACGAAGAGTTCGCGACCGACCCAGTCGGTCTGTTCGGGATCGTAGGTGGCGCTGATCTCGAACATGCCCACGTCGTCGTACTGGTAGCTCGCGGCGTTCACCGTCGACACCAGGCCCATGTCCTCGCGCAGGCGGGCCTGCATGCGGCTGCTGCGACCGGTGGCGAGCACCGTGGCCAACACGTCGAGCGCGGCGTTGTCGGGGTGGTTCTCCCCCGGGGTGTGGAATCCCAGGAAGGTGTAGCCACGGATCAGCTGCCCGCGCAGGCGCCGGTAGCGGAATTCCTCCTGCTGGGGCTCGTCGGGTCCGGTGTGTTGCCGGAGATGGCCGCGGGGCATGTCGCCGTACAGGCTCTCGACCTCGGACAGGACCTTCGCCGGGTCGACGTCGCCCACCACGGTGAGCACGACGTTCGTCGGCCGATAGTGGTCCTCGTACCAACGGACGAGCTCTTCTCGGTCGATCGAGCCCAGAACGTCCTCGGTCCCGATTCGCCACCGCTGCATCCGATGGTGGTCGAAGGCCAGGTCGAACATCTTCTCGCGGCCGTAGGCACCGGGGTTGTCGAGCTTGCGCCGGGCCTCCTGCAGGATCGCCTGCATCTCGCGCGAAAGGACGTCCTCGTCGAACAGAGGGTTCTGCAGCGCGTCGGCCTGGATCTCGAGACCCTCGCGCCACCGTTCCGCGGGAAGCACGACGTAGTAGCTGGTGCGATCGTAGATCGTGCCCGCGTTCAAGGTCCCTCCGTGGGCCTTGGTCTCGCGGCTGATCGCCTCGGGATCGGGCCGCGACGGTGTCCCGTTGAAGAACATGTGCTCGATCACGTGGCTGATGCCGGCCAGTTCGTCCGGTTCGTGGAAGTATCCGGTCTTCACGTGCGTCACCACCGCGGCGACGGGGGCCGAGCGGTTCTGCTTGATCAGCAGGGTGAGACCGTTGGACAGCGTGTGGCGCTCGACGCCCGTGGTCAGACTGGACGGTACGACTTTCATGGCGGCTCCTTGCGCGTTCGGGGCCATCGTGGGGGCGTCGTCGGCCGGGCCGCTGGCGCACGCGAGAAGGCCGAGCAGGCCCAGGAGGGCCACACCGCGGGCGCGAGAGGCGAGCACGGATCGGAGGGAGCGTCGCACGACCATTCCTTGGTTGCCTGGGATTCGGTGGGATCGAGAGAGGTTAGGGAGGGCCCCCGACACCGTCAAGAGAGCCCACCCTTGCACGATCCGGCCGCTGTGGCGACCATGCCCGGGGTTTCGACCCGAAGCCCTTCCCCGACTCCACCCGAGGAATTGCGATCATGATCCTTGTCCGACACTCGCCCCGTTCGTTCGCGCTGCCTCTGCTGAGCATCATCCTGCTCGCCGGCAGCGCCTGCGCGAACTCCGAGAGTTCCGATCCGTCGTCCGCCGACGACGGCCTCGTGCCCGTCGAGGACGGCATGTACGCGATCTTCCGCACCTCGATGGGCGACATCGTCACCCGTCTGCACTACGACAAGGTCCCGGTGACGGTCGGTAACTTCGTCGGCCTCGCCGAGGGTACGAAGACCTGGACCGATCCGCGGACCGACGAGGAGCGCACCGAACCGCTCTACGACGGAACCACCTTCCACCGCGTGATGCCCGACTTCATGATCCAGGGTGGCGATCCCCTGGGCACCGGGACGGGGGGGCCTGGCTACCGGTTCATGGACGAATTCGACCCGAGCCTGCGGCACGACGGGCCCGGCGTCCTGTCGATGGCCAACGCGGGCCCGGGCACCAACGGCAGCCAGTTCTTCATCACCCACAAGGCCACGCCGTGGCTCGACGACAAGCACAGCGTGTTCGGCGAGGTGGTGTCCGGACAGGACGTCGTCGACGCGATCGGCAACGTCGAGACCGAGGGCCAGAACACCCCGGTCGAGCCCGTGACGCTGGAGACCGTGGAGATCGTGCGCAAGGGCAGTGAAGCGGAAGCCTTCGACGCCGCGGCCGCCTTCGCCCGCGCCGCCGAGATCGCGGCGGAGCGTGCGGCCGAGAAGCAGCGGTTGCTGGTCGAGAAGCTGACCGAGGCCGCTCCGAGTGGGAGCGAGGACGACATCGTGACCCTCGAGAACGGCCTGATGTACGTGGTCACCGAAGCCGGGAGCGGCGCGAAGCCCGCCCGCGGCGACACGATCTCGGCCCACTACACCGGCTACCTGATCGACGGCACCAAGTTCGACAGCAGCCTCGACCGCGGAAAGCCCTTCGTGGTGCCGATCGGCGTCGGCAACGTGATCAAGGGCTGGGACGAGGCCTTCCTCACCATGGAGGTCGGCGAAAAGCGTCGCCTGATGATCCCGCCCGAGCTGGGCTACGGCGCCCGCGGTGCGGGCGGCGTGATCCCGCCGAACGCGCACCTGATCTTCGACGTCGAGCTGCTCGACGTGAAGCCACAATAGGCGCCGCCGCGACTGCGCATCGGAACGCCGCTCCCGTCCGGGGGCGGCGTTCTGCGTGCCGGACCGGCTCTTCGGCACGACCATCGTCCGGCGGACGCGTCGGGTGGTTGCGGTCCCCGCCGTGCATGGAAATCGTGATCCCGGCCGGTCCCGGGTTCTACGCACCCGGCCGGGGGCCTAGACTTCGGTCGGAGAACGGAACCGGAATCCGACCGGAACGCGATCGGATCCGGGCCGGTTTCTCCGAGCAGGATCGGTCCGAGCACCGGGGCCCGGGAGGAAGCGTGACCAGTCCACGGCGACGCATTCCGTATCTGCTGGCGATCCTGCTCGTCGTCGCACCGCCGTTGGTCTCGAGCGCCCACCTCCTGCTCGATCGCGGATGCGATCACTCCGTGTCCGTCGACGACATCGATCCGGACCCGTGCCCCTTCCTGTCGATTCTCCTGCACGCCGCCCCCGCGATCGGGGAGTCCCCCGCCGGCGTGCCCGCCCCCGAGACGGTCGCCGGGACCCTCACCACGACCGCGCCGCGTCCCCCCGAGTCCGGAACGGCCGCGGCCTGTTCGTCGCGCGCCCCTCCTCGCATCGACAGCGTCTGACCTTCGTCCCGGCCACCACTTCCGGTGACCGGTGCTCATGCGTCTTCGTGTCGACCTCACCGAGGAGGAACCATGTTCCGTGCCCTGCCGTTCCTGTTGCTGTCATTGCTCGTACTCGACCCGATGTCTTCCGCCGCGGCCGACGAGGCCCGTGTGGTCGAGGGCACCATCCGCGACGTCGACGGCACACCACTGTTCGTCGTCGACGTCCGCGCCGTCGACCCGGGGATCGCCGGCCTCACCGGTCGCGACGGGACCTACCGGCTCACCGGTCTGCCGGCCGAGCAGGTCACGCTGCGCTTCCGTCGGTTGGGATTCCGGACCGTGGTCCGTGAAGTCGACCTTCGCGACACCGACCGGGCCGTGATCGACGTCACGATGGAGGTCTCTCCTCTGCTCGGCGAGGAAGTCGTCGTCACCGCCAACGCCCGAGCGAAGAAGACGGTGAGAACCGTGCGAAGCACCGACGTGATCGCGTCGGACGCGGTGCGCCAACACCGTTCGGCATCGCTCGGCGACCTTCTCGCGTCGGAGGTCGCCGGCGTCTCGAACGTCTCGACGGGATCGCAGGCGGGCAAGCCGGTACTCCGCGGGCTGACCGGACTGCGGATCCGCTCGGCCTTCGACGGCGTGGCCGACGAGTACTACCAGTACGGGATCCGCCACCACCCCACGACGTCCCTGCTCAACGTCGACCGCGTGGAGGTCGTGCGCGGACCGGCCAGTCTCCTGTTCGGTTCCGATGCTCTCGGCGGCGCCATCAACATGCGTCTCAAGCCGATCCCGTCGGCGACCGGTTCACTGCCCCCGATCCGCGGTCGCGTGGGCGGACACTTCTATTCGAACAACGGCGAGCGGGCCGGCGAGATCGACCTGGCCGTGGCCCGCGGCGCTTTCGGCGCGCGCTTCGGCATCGAACGTCGCGTGGGAGACGAATTCGAGACCCCCGACGCGACCAGCTTCTTCGAATCGAGTGCCGGTGGATCCGGCGGCGACCCGAAGTACACCGGCGAGATCCCCTTCACCGACTTCGAACAGTGGTCGACCTTCGCCAGCGCGGGCGTGAAGGGCGAACGAGGGTCGCTACGCGTGTCCTACGACCACTGGTCGACCGACGAGAACTTCCTGCTGCCGGGTGGCGGCCCCGTGGGCAGCGCGACGAACCCACCACAGGGGATCGGTGTGTTCCTCCGCTCGTCGCACCTGCGTCTCGACGGCAACTGGCTCCTCGACGGCTTCGCCTTCGAACCCACGCTGCAGTGGCAGCGCGCCGAGCGCGAGGCCAACGCCCCGGGAGCACCTCGGGAAGCCGATGCCGATCCGGACGTCGACCTGCAACGAGACGTGATCACCGCGCGGCTCGAGGCGATCCACGTTCCGCTCCGGGGGTTCGAGGGAACGCTGGGACTCGAGTTCCAGACCCAGGACGGCGAAAGCCGCGGCCCCGTCGCTCTGGAACCAGAGTCCGAACTCTGGAACCTCGCCCTCTTCGCCTTCGAGGAGTTCGAGGCCGGCCGCGTGACCTGGGCGGGAGGGCTGCGCTACGACCATCGGTCGCAGGAAGCGTCGCCGAATGCCCTCACCGAGGACCCCGACCGGCTGGAGCAGACCTACGACGAAATGTCGGGATCGATCGGAGCGAACGTCCTCCTGATCGATGGCCTCTCCGTCGCCGCGAACGTGAATTCGGGCTTTCGTGCACCCAGCGTTTTCGAACTCTACGCCAACGGCGTGCACGGAGGGGTCGCCGCCTTCCAGCGCGGTCGACCGGATCTCGATTCCGAGCGGTCGCTGGGGGCCGAACTCTCGCTGCGCGCATCGCGTGCGCGACTGCAGGGCGAGGCGACGGTCTACCGCAACTCGATCTCCGACTACGTGTACCTGCGCGACACGGGCGAAGTCACGGGGAACGACCTGCCCGTCTTCGAGTCCGACCAGACCGACGCCGTGATCCAGGGAGTCGAGGGTCACGCAGAATTCGCCGCCCGCCCCTGGCTGGCAATCGGCGGCCACTTCTCGGTGGTACGTGGAGAGGGAGACGACGTTCTCGGACCCGACGGCGAACTCGATGCCGATCTACCCGTACTCCCGGCGGATCATGTCGGCGCCCACGTCACGGTGTCGTGGCCGCAGTGGAAGGCCTTCCGCACGCCGAGGGCGCGCGCACGCCTGCGACGGGTCTTCGAGAAGGACGCCAGTGGTCCTTCGGAACCCTTCGCCCAGTTCGATCGTCCCGGGACCTTCGGCACCGCGTCCACCGACGCCTACACCCTGCTCGGGTTCGACCTGTCGACGACACTCGAACTCGGCGCCAACGAGATCGACCTGGCGTTCGAGGTTCGTAATCTGCTCGACGAGAAGCACCGTGACTTCCTCGACACCTACAAGGGCTACGTCCTCGGGCGGGGGCGCGACCTGCGTCTGCGCATGTCGGTGCCCTTCGATTTCGCAGAGTGAAGAACTGCGGTCAACGCGCGGCGGCGGCATCCGTGCCGCTGCCGCGACCGAGCAGGAGTGCCAGACCGACCAGCAATACCGAGACCGCCGCACCCACCGCGAAGGCGCCCTCGACGCCGGCCAGCGAGAATCCGACTCCGGCGACGATCGGACCCAGTGTCTGACCGCCGCGCAGGGCCACGGCATTCAGCGCCATGACCCCGGCACGGACCTCGCGATCCACCGACGACGCCAGCCACTGCATCAGCGTGGGGATGTTCATGCCGTTGCCCACGCCGAACAGGAATGCCGGAAGGAGCATCCACGCCAACGACGGCAGGAAGGGCACCACCGCCATCGATGCACCGTAGAACCCGTAGCTGATCACGAGCAGCCAGCGACGCCCGAGCCGCTCGGTGATCGGCGCCAGGCGTGAGGAGACCACCGCCGTGGCCACCGAGGCCACGAAGAACACCCCGCCGATGGTCTTCGACGACGCGTCGAAGCGCTCGTCCATCACGAAGGGCAGATAGGTGAGGTAACTGCCGTAGAGCACCAGGAAGGTCAGAAGGCTCCCTACCATGAGACCCAGGCGCCGCAGACCGAGGCTGCGCAGGATCCGTCCGAAGTAGCGGAGCATGTGCTCGGGCTCGCCACGCTGATGGTCGGGCAGCGTGCGCGCCGCCAGGATCGCGACCGGAATCGCGAGGACCGGCAACAGGAAGGGCAGACGCCAGTCGAGATCGGCCAGCAGACCACCCAACGGAGGGTAGATCGCCGTTCCGACGCTCAACACCGCGGCATTGGCGCCCATGGCCGAGACCTGACGCCGCCCGTGGTACAGGTCACCGATCAACGTCACGTTCAGCGACCCCAACGGCGCGGCCCCGATGCCCTGCACCAGACGCAGGACGATCAGGGTCTGCAGATCCGGCGCGAAGGCGCAGGCCACGCCGGCCACCCCGAACACCGCGAGCGCCGGCACGAGGACCGCACGCCTCCCCCAGCGGTCGGCCCAGGCCCCCAGCAAGGGCGACAGCACGACCCCGGGCAGAGTGAAGGCGGTGATCAGGTATCCGACCTCGTGGGCACCGACACCGAAGACGCGAGCGACCGCGGGGAACGCCGGCGCCACACTCGCCACCCCCAGGACGGCCATGAGCGTGACCGCAAAGATCGTCACGAGCGCCGGCGTGGGCCGAAGAGGCTCGAGCACCTCGGGATGGGGAGACCGTGGCTCGCGGGAGTCCATGCGGGAAACCATCCGCACGCGGGGAGGATTCGTCAATGCGCGGTGTCGTGGACTGGGGACACGGCCCCGGCATCTCGCCGTGCGAACGATCTCCGCGTCACAAGCCACGCTTTACACCGAGGGACTCCGTCGGTCACACTCACCGCAACCGAGAGGTGGGCCGGCGTCGACGCCCGTTGAGAGTCCACTCGCCTCGGGGGGCCGTGGGCGCCCGCCGGCCGCGCCGAGAGGAGCCCCCGATGTCCGTACGGATCCGCCGCGTCCAGTACTACACGGCGCACGCCGCCGACCGCCCCGGTTCGGCCTACCAGATCCTGCAACAGCTCTCCGACGCCCAGGTCGACCTGCTGGCCTTCAGCTGCCTGCCGATCGGCCCGAGCAGCCTGCACGTGACCCTGTTCCCCGAGGATCCGGACCGCCTGGAGCGTGTGGCCAGATCCTTCGGACTCGACCTGACCCCGCCGCAAGAGGCGATCCTGGTGCACGGCGACGACGAACTGGGTGCCCTGACC
Organism: Candidatus Krumholzibacteriia bacterium; assembly: GCA_035268685.1. Taxonomy (NCBI): domain Bacteria; phylum Candidatus Krumholzibacteriota; class Candidatus Krumholzibacteriia; species Candidatus Krumholzibacteriia bacterium. The sequence continues at coordinate 18,073 of DATFKK010000080.1, forward strand.
GAGTTGCACCGGCAGCTCTACGATCACCGGGTCGACGTGTATGCCACGACCGGGCTCACCGACGCGCAGCATTGCTTTGGTTACGTCATCTACGTCCGGCACGACGAGATCGACCGCGCGTGCGAGGCGCTGGGCTGCTGACCCTCAGCGCGAGATGTCTTCGAGCGCCTTCAGATAGCGCTCGTAGGGAAGCGCCTGCCAGCTCTCGGCGGCGACCGCGCCCTCGGCGCGCGAGAGCAGCGAGACCTTCTGTGCCGTCTCGGCGTCGGGTGCGTCGTAGAGGTCCATGAAGTCCCACGGCCCGAGCAGGGCGTAGTGGCCGATCCACTCGACCTCGGGACACGCGTCCTTCACCCGTTCCATCCACTGCCGACCCGCGGTGCGTCGGGTCTCGGCGTCGTGCAGGGCGTCCGGCGACAGACGGGTCATCAACACGTAGCGCGGCATGGTCCACCTCCCGGTCGTGGAGTCCGGAGCACGACCGACATCGGAGTGGGTCGGTCACGTCCCGAGACTAGCACCGCGCGCGGTGCGGACGGATTGGGTCGATTGCATCAGACCCGTGCGTCTAGTCGTCGGCCGGAGCCGGTCGATCCCGGTAGCGTTCGTACAGACGATCGTGCCGATCGGTGAGATCCACCTCGTGCCCGTCGATCCACATGCGTGCGACGGGTTCGCGGATCTCGAGCACGTCGCCGGTGGTGGCGATCAGGTGTGCGCGCTTGCCCACCTCGATGCTGCCCATGCGATCGTCGACGCCCAGGATCCGGGCCGGGTTCAGTGTGACGCTGGCCAGGGCAGCGCCGTCGGGCAGTCCGTGCGCCCGCGCCATGCCCGCGTGGAAGGGCAGGTTGCGCGCGATCGAATCGAACCAGCCGCCCGATCCGACCGAGATCGCGGCCACCACGCCGGCCTCGTGCAGCCGCCGGGCGCGTTCGAAGCCCGAGTGCACGCCCTCGAAGTCGCGGGCGGGCCGGGCCATCACGCGTTCGAGGATCACACCGACCTCGGCCTCGGCGAGCCGGTCCGCGACGCGGTGGGCATCGCGGCCGCCGACGATCACCAGTCGCAGTTCCTGGGCAGCGGCGAAGTCCAGGGCGCTCTCGATCTGCCGGGCGTCGTCGGCGTGGACGTACAGCGGGACCTCGCGATCGAGCACCGGGCCCCAGGCCTCGAACTCCAGGTTGCGTTCGGTGTGACCGGCTCCGCGCTCTCCGGCCGCGGCCCGGGCCCGGCGGTAGGCCCGCGCGCGATCGAGCAGGTCGGCCAGTTCCTGCACCGCCTCCTCGCGCTCGGCGATCTGCTTCTCCACCGGCGGGGCGTCACCGCCGTGACGCAGGCGCACGGAGGGCCAGTTCATGTGCAGCCCCGTGGGTCCGCCGACCATGCGCTCCTCCCAGGTCCATCCGTCGAGCGCGAGCAGCCCCGCGTTGCCGCGGACGTGCCGTCCGCCCGGCACCACGTTCGCGTGGGTGATCCCGTTCGACCGTGCCACCGGGATCAACTCCGAGTCGGGGTCGACCGACCGGTAGGCGTGCAGGCGGGCGTTGTGCTCGCCCATCTCGTTCACGTCCATGGTCGCGCGGACCGAGGCGATCTCGGTGAGCCCGAGCG
>DATFKK010000081.1 GCA_035268685.1 Candidatus Krumholzibacteriia bacterium
GCTGTCGTCGGCGGTCTCCGGTCCGGAGTGGCCGGCCACCCAGATCACCTTGCCGGTCTTCAGCTCGCAGTCCTGGGCCAGCTGACTGAACAGGCGCATGGGGCCGTACTTCAGGTAGCTGAAGCTCCCGTAGGTCGAGCACGCGCCGTAGAAGCCCAGGAACTCCCGCTCGGGATCGTCGCTCATGTTCACGCTGGCGATCCCGCAGCTGATGCCGCTGTTGGTGAACTCGGTGATCTCCTGGGGCAGCAACGAGCCCTCGGGGTTCTCGTTCCGCTCGTAGCGGCCGAAGTTGTCGAGGCCGTCGAAGTCCTTGGCGAATCCACTGATGTTCGTGGAGTCGGCCAGGTCGGCGCTCATCGCCAGCACCAGGGGTCGTCCGTACTTCTGCTTGCAGGTGCTGTTGAGGTAACTCCCGAAGGTCGCCAGCGCCGCGCGATTGGGCGCCTTCTCGCCGGGCTTCTTCCACATCGACTCCGGATAGTTCTCGAAGTCGAAGAGCGAGGCGTCGTTCGCCGGGTTGCCCTTGGCGCCCAGGGCGAACTGGGTCGGACGGGTGGGTACGCTCTCGCCGAGTTCGACCAGGCGGTTCGCCAGGTACTGCACGGTGTCGTCGTGCTTGCGCAGGACCTGGGCCACCTTGGCCATGTTGGTCTTCACCTGGTCGTACAGGGCCTGCGGATCGTCGGGGGCGGGCCCTTCGAAGCCCTCGAACTCCACCCCGTACTTCTCCATGAAGGGCTTCTTGGTGGCCCAGTACTCGGGGCTGTTGGTCTTGTGCGGCGCCCCGTGGCTGGCGTAGTCGTACTTGCCGTACTCGCGGCCCTTGCGTGTGCGCATCCAGGTGACGCCCGGGCGGTTCTGCTTGTCCTCGCCGCGGGTCATGCCGAGCAGGGCGCGGGTGACGTCGGGCCAGTCACTGCCGTTCTCGGCTCCGTGCACGCGGAAGCCGTAGGCGCCGAACCAGTCGTCGGGGGTGCCGGGGACCACGGTGCTCGCCGCGAAGGAGTCGATGCCGAAGTCGTTCCAGTCGAGCAGGTAGTTGAGGTTCGACAGGCCCAGTCCCCAGGCACTGCTCTTCGTCTCGTGGTGGGCGCCGGCGGTGTGGCCGCCCTCGCCCTCGTAGGCGAAGACGTTCACCTCCTCCATGCCCGCCCGCTTCAGCGCCATGGCGATGCCCGCGGCCGGCGGCGCGCCGTGGCCGCTCGGACCGGTGTTCGCCTTGAAGAACAGCGTCTTGCCCTCCATCTCGGCGTGGCCGGCCAGGCCGCCGCGGCGGCGGAAGGCGAGCAGGTCCTCCCAGACGAGCTGACGCTCCTCGGCGCGCGGGACGGCGTACTTCTCGTCGCCGGTCTGTTCGAGCAGGTAGCGCAGCGCCTCGTTGTAGACGGGCAGCGTGCCATAGACCAGCGGGGCGCAGTGGCCGGCCACGAGCACGAAGCGGTCGCCGAAGGGCAGTTCGGGCCGGCGGATGTCCCAGCGCATGGCGCCGCTCAGGGTGAGCGCGACGAGGCCGTGCACCTTCGAGCGGCTGCCCCCCGGGTGCCCGCTCTGCCGGTAGTTCAGCATCATGTCGATGTACTGGTCGATGCAGTCCTTGATCACTTCCCAGTGCGGGTAGTTGGCCTGCTGCTCGCGGACCAGGGCCTCCAGATCGGGTCCGGTGGTGGTGCTCACGGCGCGCCTCGCTGGTTTCGGGTGAGGAGATCGGGGCCGGAAGTCGTTCCGTCACAACGGAAAAGGCCGCTCGGGCCGCTCGTGCGTGCACGGAACGCACACGCGTCGGAAGTTTGTCACAGGGCCCGGGGGGCGGCAACACCACCCGGCTGCGTTTTCGCCTGATTTTCGGCTCAGCAGTGTGACCTCGGTCCACCGCGCGGGCTCACACCACGAAGTCCAGGGACGCCAGTTCCCGCCGGAGCTCGTCCACCGTCTCGAAGCGATGGGTCCGGATCCCGAGGGCGCGGGCGCCGGCGAGGTTCTCGTCGAGGTCGTCGGTGAACCAGGCCCGGTCGGCGTCCACGCCGAGTCCGTCGAGGGCGTGACGGAAGATGGCGGGCTCGGGTTTGAGCGCCCCGACCTCGTGGCTGACGCTCACGTGGTCGAAGCGTTTCCGCAGTCCGAGCCGGTGGTCGAGGGTTTCGAAATGCAGAGGATTGGTGTTCGACACCAGGGCGAGCCCCGCCTGCGGCTGCAGGCGGTCGACCAGCTCCAGCGACGCGGGCCAGGGCTCGAACATGTCGCACCAGAGTTCGACGAGCCACGCGTCGTCGATCCGTCGCTCGGGGTCGAAGCGTGCATGGAGGGACTCGAGGAATGCGGTGTCGTCGATCCCGCCCCGGCCGTAGGCGTCGACCGGGCCGTTCGGGTCGAGGATCCACTCTCGGATCTCGTCGACCGACACGCCATCGAGCCGGTCGGCGAATCGTCGCAGGGAGTCGTTCCAGTCGTAGCCGACGAGCACCCGCCCCAGATCGAAGAGCAGGGCGTCGGGGCGCGTCAAGTCGGTCATCGGCCGCTCGTACGCAGCTCTTCGGCGATCGCGTAGTACTCGTTCGCCGTGTCCTCGTCGCCGAGGTTCGTGTAGCAGATCGCCATGTTGACGTACACGGCCCGCGTCTCGCGGATGGCCAGCGTCTTCTCGTACTGCAGCAGGGCGTCCTCGAGGCGTCCGGCCAGCTGCATCGAGAGGGCCAGGTTGTAGCTGATCGCGTAGTTGCCGGGTTCGAGTTCGAGCGCCTTGCGGTAGGCCTCGATGGCTTCGTCGTAACGCTCGATCTCGCGCAGGGCGTTGCCCAGGCTGTAGTGCGCCCGCCAGTTGCCCGGTTCGAGGGCGGCGACCATCTGGAAGTTCTCCGCCGCGTCGCGGTGTTCGTCGATCTTCGCCTGCGCGAAGCCCAGTTGGTAGAGATCACGCGCGTCGGGGCCGAAGCGATCGATCAGGCGCTGGTAGATGTCGGCCGCGCCGGTGAAGTCGTCGGTCTTGCGGTAGGCAGTACCCAGCGCGCGGTAGGCGTCCTTGTGTGCGGGGTCGAGTTCGACCGCGCGTTCGAGGTGGGGGATCGCCTCGCGGAAGCGACCCTTCTTGCTCAGCACCACGCCCATGTTGTAGGAGGCCGCCGCACCGCCCTCGCCCAGTTCGACCGCCCGGCCCAGGGCTTCGGACGCACCCTGCGTGTCGCCCAGGCTGGCGAGCACCTCGCCCAGGTTGGCATTCACGCCGGAGAACTCGGGGTCGATGGCCACGGCCTTCCGGTAGGCGCTCGCCGCGCCCCGCAGGTCGTTCTCCTGCTCCTTCACCAGACCGTCGAGGAAGTGGACCATGGCCGAATCCGGCCGGCGGGTGCGGGCCTCGTCGACCAGCTCCCGGGCGGCGGACACCTTCCCGGCGTCGAGGAGCCGGCGCGCGGGTTGCAACCAGGCGGCGTCCTTGTCGCTGCCCATCGCCCGGACCTCGGCCCAGTTCTCCAGGGCGTCCTCGGGGCGGTCGTCCTCGACGGCGAGGCGAGCGCGTTCCATGTAGGCGAACTCGATGGTGTCGCGCAGGTCCTCGCCGCCCTCGGTGTCGAGCAGTCGGGGCCGCGACTCCAGAGTGCGGGCCAGCTCACCGAGTTCGTCGTAGCTCGCCTCGCGGTCGTCGCCCAGGTAGGAACGCGTGTATTCCTGGAGGAGGGCCACGGCGTCCTCGGCCGTGACGCCTTCGGCCGCGGCGCCTTCCAGCCAGATCGCCCGCGCGGCTTCGACGTTGCCGGTCTCGAGTTCGGCGCGTCCGAGGAGTGCGTGGCCGCGGACGTCGTCGGGGGCCATCGCGCGGTAGGTACCCAGGGGGACCTTCGATTCCTCCCAGCGCTCCATCCGGACGAGGACCATGCCCAGGTTCAGGTGCGAGGCCGGCTCCTGCGGTGCCGCCTGCAGCGCGCTGATGAACGCGTCCCGGGCGGCCTCGAGCATGCCCTCCTCGGTGTACAGGATCCCCAGACGCGTCCACGCGTCCCCGTTGGTCGGGTCCTTCTCGACGGCGGCCTCGAGGTCCAGGATCCGCACCGCCGAGTCGGCGGCGGGATCGGTCCCCGCAGTGTCGGGGGGCGCCGTCTGGGCGCGGACCGGTCCGGAGACGGCGAGCGCGAGCACGCCGAGGACGATCAGGGACACCAGTGGGTTCGTGGGACGTGCCATGGTTCCTCGTGCCGGGAGTCGGACGGAAGGGGACGGCCGCGTCTTCTGCGGCTGCCCGGGAAAGATGCCGGAGCGCGGGGACCGCCGCAACGGCCGCGCCGGATCGGGGTCGAGGCTTGAACCCCCGCCCGGCGACCGGGGTTCCGGACTCAGACGGGCCGGCCCAGGAGGCCGGTCGCGTCGCGGCAGCGTTCGAGCGTGGCGCGGGCGATCTCGCGAGCCCGCCGGGCGCCGTCGCGCAGGACGTCCTCGACGGTGTCGGGATGGGCCACCAGCTCCTCGCGCTTCTCGCGGGCGGCGGCGAAGGTCTCGTCGATGCGGGCGAGCAGACGCTTCTTCGCGTCGCCGTAGCCGATGGATCCGGTGCGGTAGGCCTCTTCCATCGCGGCCACCTCGTCGTCGGACGCGAAGAGCCGGTACAGCGACAGCACGTTGTCGTCCTCCACCGGAAGGGGCTGGCCCAGGTCGATGGGCTGGGTGACGACGCCCATCACCGCCTTCTTCAACTTCTTGCCCGCCGCGAAGATCTCGATGGTGTTGCCGTAGCTCTTGCTCATCTTCGCGCCGTCGGTCCCGGGCACCTTCGGCGTCGGCGACAGCTGCCACTCGGGTCGCTTCAACAGGTCGTCGCCGAAGGCCGCGTTGAACGACTGCGCCATGTCCTGGGTCATCTCGACGTGCTGCACCTGGTCCTGGCCGACCGGAACCACGTCGGCGTCGACGATCAGGATGTCGGCCGCCATGAGCACGGGGTAGTAGAAGAGTCCGACCCGCGGGGTGATGCCGCGGGCGACCTTGTCCTTGTAGCTGTGCGCGCGCTCGAGCAGTCCCGTGCCGGTGACGCTGGCCAGCAGCCACGCCAGTTCCTGCACCTCGGGGACGTCGCTCTGCCGGTAGAACATCGTGCGCTCGGGATCGAGCCCCAGGGCGAGGTAGGCGATGGCCACGTCGCGGACGTTCTCGCGCAGCGTCGACGCATCGTGCACGGTGGTCAGTGCATGGTAGTCGGCGATGAAGTAGCAGCACTGGTTGCCGGCGGGTTCCTGCAGCTCGAGGTGCTGCTTGATGGCCCCGAACCAGTTGCCCAGGTGCAGTTTTCCGGAGG
>DATFKK010000082.1 GCA_035268685.1 Candidatus Krumholzibacteriia bacterium
CCTGCGCTTCGACCCGGCAGCCTGGGGCCTGCCCGACCGCGAGGACACCGAACTCCTGTTCCTCAACGTGGGTCCTCAGCACCCCGGCACGCACGGCGTGCTGCGCGTGGTGCTCCTGCTCGACGGCGAGGAGATCGTCGACGCCGTCCCCGACATCGGCTTCCACCACCGTGGGGCCGAGAAGATGGCCGAGCGTCAGACCTGGCACACCTACATCCCCTACACCGATCGCATCGACTATCTGGGCGGGGTCATGAACAACCTGCCCTACCTGTTGGCCGTCGAGCAGATGGCCGGCATCGAGGTGCCGAGCCGCGCGCAAACGATCCGCGTGATGCTGTGCGAGATCTTTCGTCTGTGCAGTCACCTGGTCTGGTACGGCACCTTCGCGCAGGACGTCGGGGCCCTGTCGCCCGTGTTCTACATGTTCACCGACCGCGAGCAGGCCCTGCGGATCGTCGAGGCGATCTGCGGCGACCGCATGCATCCCAACTGGTTCCGTATCGGCGGTGTCGCCCAGGACCTGCCCGAGGGGTGGGACGGGATGGTCACCACCTTCGTCGACACCCTCGAGGTACGCCTGCGCGAGTACGACTCGATGGTCATGGGCAACCGGATCTTCCGCGCGCGGAACGTGGGCGTGGGCGCCTACACGACCGAGGAGGCCATCGAGTGGGGAGTCACGGGACCGGGACTGCGCGCGACCGGCCTGGAGTGGGACCTGCGCAAGAAACGTCCCTACAGTGGTTACGAGCAGTTCGAGTTCGACGTGCCCACCGCGACCGCCGGCGACAACTACGCGCGGGCCGAGGTGCGGATCGAGGAGATGCGGCAGAGCCTGCGCATCCTGCGTCAGTGCGTGGCGGAGATGCCGCCCGGTCCGATCAAGGCCGACCACCGCCTGACCACACCGCCGGCGAAGGAGCGGACGATGCACGACATCGAGACGCTCATCCATCACTTCCTGTCGGTGAGCTGGGGCCCGGTGATCCCGCGCTCGGAGGCCCACGCCATGGTCGAGGCCTCGAAGGGACTGAACGGCTACTGGCTCGTGAGCGAGGGCGACGACCACGCCTACCGCTGCCGGATCCGGACGCCGTCGTTCCCGCACATGCAGATGCTCCCCGAGATCACGCGCGGGCTCATGGTGCCCGACCTGTTGGCCGTGCTCGGGAGCATCGACTTCGTGCTGGCCGACGTGGATCGCTGAGAGGGGGATGCATGCTGAGCGAAGCCGAGCGCAAGGAGATCGAGGCCGAACTGCGGATCATGCCGCGACGCGAGAGCGGGTGCGTGGAGGCCCTCCGCGCGGTGCAGCGTCATCGCGGCTGGGTCGACGACAGCGCGGTGGCCGACGTGGCCGCATTCCTGGGCATGAGCCCCGACGCCGTCGACAGCGTGGCCACGTTCTACAACCTGGTGCATCGCCGTCCCGTGGGCCGCCACGTCATCCACCTGTGCACCAGCGTCACGTGCTGGATGCTGCGCTACCCGGAGATCCAGGCGGCGATCCACCGTGAGCTCGGCATCGCACCGGGCGCGACGACCGACGACGGCCGCTTCACCCTGCTGCCGATCCAGTGCCTCGGCGACTGCGACCACGCCCCGGCGATGATGGTCGACGACGACCTGCACCACGACCTGGTCCCCGACGACGTCCCCCGCATCCTGGAGAGGTACGACTGATCGTGGAACGGCCCCTCACCGGACGCATGCACGACGACGGCCGCCCCGTCGGTTTCGACGAGTACCGCCGGGCGGGCGGCTACGAGGCGGCACGGCGCGCGCTCACCGAGATGGAGCCGTCGGCGGTGACCGAACTGGTGCAGGAGGCCGGCCTCAAGGGTCGCGGTGGGGCGGGCTTCAACACGGGCCTCAAGTGGAGCTTCGTGCCGACGGGCGACGACGCACCCCGGCCACGGTACCTGGTCTGCAACGCCGACGAGATGGAGCCGGGGACCTTCAAGGACCGACTCCTGATCGAAGGCGATCCCCACCAGTTGATCGAGGGCATGATCGTCGCGGCCCGCGCCATTGGCGCCGAGGTGGGCTACGTGTTCCTGCGCTGGGCCTACCGCAAGTGCGAACGGCGTCTGCGCGAGGCCCTGGCCGAGGCCCGCGAAGCGGGCTGGCTGGGCGAGGACCTCCAGGGATCCGGGTTCGATCTCGACATCCACGTGCACGTGAGCGCGGGCCGCTACATGAGCGGCGAGGAGACCGGACTGCTGAACGCCCTCGAGGGAGGGCGCGCGGTGCCGCGGTCCAAGCCGCCCTATCCGCAGCAGTCGGGCCTGTGGGGCAAGCCGACCGTCGTGAACAACGTCGAGACCCTGTGCAACGTGCCGCACATCGTGCGCAACGGCGCCGAGTGGTACCAGGGTCTGTCGCGGGCCGAGAGCGGAGGAACGAAGCTCTTCGGGGCCAGCGGAAGGGTCCGCCGCCCGGGTCTGTGGGAATTGCCCCTGGGGACCCCGATCCGCGAGGTGCTCGAGGAACACGCCGGCGGCATGCGCGAGGGCTACCGCTTCCGCGGCCTCCTGCCCGGGGGCGGGTCGACCGACTTCCTCGTCGACGAACACCTCGACCTGCCGCTCGACTTCGGCCCCGTCCAGGAGGCGGGCAGCCGTCTGGGCACGGGCACGATGATCGTGCTCGACGACCGCACCTGCCCGGTGGGGATGGTCCACAACCTCGAGACCTTCTTCGCCCAGGAGTCGTGTGGATGGTGCACGCCCTGTCGCGAGGGCCTGGCCTGGGTCCGCGACCTCCTCGGCGCCCTCGAGGAGGGCCACGGCCACGCCGACGATCTCGAACTCCTGTCGACCCACTGCGATTTCCTCGGGCCGGGCAACACCTTCTGCGCGCTCGCGCCGGGCGCGGCCGAACCCCTGAAGAGTGCGTTGCAGTACTTCGGCGACGACTTCCGTCGGCACGTCGACGAGCAACGCTGCCCCTGGAAGGAGGCCTGACGGTGCGGATCCACGTCGACGGGCGAGTCCACGAGGTCGAGGGCGACGGACGCAACCTGCTCGAGGTGTGCCTGTCGCTGGGATACGACCTGCCGTACTTCTGCTGGCACCCGGCGATGGACAGCGTCGGTGCGTGCCGTCAGTGCGCCGTGAAGCAGTTCCGCGACGAGGACGACACGCAGGGCCGGATCGTCATGGCCTGCATGACCGGGGTCGAGGACGACATGTACGTGTCGATCGACGACGACGAAGCGCGTCGCTTCCGGGCCCACGTGGTCGAATGGCTCATGGTGAACCATCCCCACGACTGTCCCGTGTGCGACGAGGGAGGCGAGTGCCACCTGCAGGACATGACGGTGATGACGGGCCATTCGGTGCGTCGTCATCGCTTCGCGAAGCGCACCTACGCGAACCAGGACCTCGGTCCGCTGATCCGCCACGAGATGAACCGCTGCATCCAGTGCTACCGGTGCGTGCGGTTCTATCAGGACCTGGCCGGGGGAACCGATCTGCAGGCCCTGGCCGCGCACGACCACGTGTACTTCGGGCGCCACGACGACGGCACCCTCGAGAGCGTGTTCAGCGGCAACCTGGTCGAGGTGTGTCCGACGGGCGTGTTCACCGACAAGCCGCTGGCCTCCCACTACACGCGCAAGTGGGACCTGCGCACGGCACCGTCGGTGTGTCCGCACTGCAGTCTCGGGTGCAACGTCACGCCCGGAGAGCGGCACGGGGAACTGCGGAGGATCCGCAACCGCTACCACCACGACGTCAACGGCTACTTCCTGTGCGATCGCGGACGCTACGGGTACGGCTTCGTCGATTCCGATCGTCGCGTCCGGGAAGCCCTCGCGCCGCGAGGCGAGGACACACCCGCCCAGCGACTCGACCCGGCCGACGCCGTCCGGCGTGTGGCCGGCTTCCTGGACGGCGACCGTCCGGTCGCCGGCATCGGCAGCGCACGCGCCTCGCTCGAGTCCAACCTCGCCCTGCGCCGGCTGGTCGGCGGGGAACGCTTCCACGCCGGGACCGAGGACGTGTTGCACGCCTGCGCCCGCCGAGCGGTCGAACTCCTGCGGGGACCGGTCCGTGCCGCATCGCTGGCCGATCAACGCGAGGCCGACGCGGTGCTCGTGCTGGGTGAGGATCTCGTGAACACGGCACCGTTGTCGGCACTGTCGCTCCGGCGCGCGGCCGAGCGACGTCCGCGCGAGGAGGCGATCGCCAGCGGCATCCCGGTCTGGCACGACGCCGCGCTGCGCGAGCAGATGCAGGACCGGCACGGTCCCTTCCATCAGCTGACCCCCTTCGGCAACGAACTCGACGCGATCGCGACCACCGCCCGCCACGCGCCCCCGCTGCAGCTGGCGCGATTGGGCTTCGCGGTGGCCCATGCGCTCGACGACGACGAACCCGCGGTCGACGGTCTCACGGACGACGAGCGGAGTCTCGTCGGGACGATCGCCGACGACCTGGTCGCGGCCGAGAACCCCGTCGTGGTGTCGGGTGCGTCCTGCGCCGAGCCGGCGGTCCAGGAAGCAGCGGCGCGCATCGCCTACGCGCTGGGGCGTCGCCACGAACGGCCCGCGGGTCTGTCCCTCGTCCAGCCCGAGGCCGACTCCGTCGGACTGGCCCTGACCGGCGCGAAGCCGCTGGCTGCTCTGCTCGACTCGATGGAGGCCGGCGAGGTCGGCACCCTGATCGTGCTCGAGAGCGATCTGGGTCGTCATGTCCCGGCGGATCGGTTGCGGCGTGCGCTCGAAGGACTCGACCACCTCGTGGTGGTCGATCACACCGCCCACGGCACAGGCCTGCGCGCCGACGTGGTGTTGCCCGCCGCCACCTGGGCCGAGAGCACGGGGACCTTCGTGTCGAGCGAAGGGCGGGCCCAGCGCTTCGTCCAGGTGTTCCCGCCCGCCGGAACGACCCGCGCGAGCTGGCGCTGGTTCGCCGACGTCGGCCGCGGACTCGGCCGCGGCGACCTCGACTTCACCGCCGTCGACGACGTCCTCGAGGCCGCCGGAGACCTTCCGCACGCGGAGGAACTGCACGACCTGGGTGCGCCGGTCCCGGCCGACGAGCGCGTCCCACGGGCCCTGCACCGCTACAGCGGACGCACGGCGCTCGCCGCCGATCGCGACGTGCGCGAGTTCCCGCCCCCGGCGGACCCGGACGCGCCCCGGAGCTTCAGCATGGAGGGCTTCGCCCCCGACGCTCCGGCCGCCGCCACCCCCGAGGTCTGGTCGCCGGGATGGAACTCGGTGCAGGCGCTCAATCGCTTCCAGGAGGAGGTCGGTGGACCGCTGCGCGGCGGTGAGACCGGCCGTCGGATCCTGCGCCCCGACGACGGCGGCACGCCCGACCCGATCCGGATTCCCGACGCCTCGAACGACGAGGACTCGACCGCGGGACTCATCGTGTTGCGTCGTTGGCGCCTGTTCGGCTCGGAGGAGCTCAGTGCCGGGTCCGCGCCGATCGAGGACCGTGCCGACGTCCCGACCCTGGACCTGGCCTCGTCCGATGCCGAGCGCCGCGGGATCGAAGAGGGGACCGAGGTCGAGTTCGGGATCGATGGTGCGCGTTCCACGCTGCGGGCGCGGATCGATCCCACGTTGCCGACCGGAACCGTCGCCCTGCCGGTGCACGCGCCGGACCTTCCGCCACCGGCCGCCTGGCCCGCGCGCCTGCGCATCGGCCCGGGAGGTGAGGGCTCGTGAACTGGCTGGCGCTCCTGCTGAACATCGTGGGCGTGCTGGTGGCCGTCCTGATCGTGGCCGCCGGGCTGATCTACGTCGAACGACGGCTGCTGGCCCTGTGGCAGGACCGTCACGGGCCGAACCGCGCCGGACCCTTCGGGCTCCTGCAGGTGCCCGCCGACATGATCAAGATCTTCTTCAAGGAGGACTGGATCCCGCCCTTCGCCGACAAGGTCGTCTTCGTCCTGGCGCCGGGGATCGTGATCGGCGCGGTGCTGCTCACCTTCGCCGTGGTGCCCTTCTCGCCGTCGGTGGGCGTGGTCGACCTCGACGTCGGTCTGCTGTTCTTCCTGGGCATGTCGGCCCTGGCCGCCTGGAGCGTGGTGCTCGGCGGTTGGGCTTCGAACAGCGGTTACTCGCTGCTCGGGGCACTGCGGTCGTCGGCCCAGGTGCTGAGCTACGAGGTCTTCATGGGCCTGTCGCTGATGGGCACGGTGGTGCTGACGGGCTCGTTCTCGCTGCGCGACATCGTGGCCGCACAGAGCGACCTGTGGTTCGTGGTTCCGCAGTTCGCGGGATTCCTGGTGTTCCTCGTGGCGGGACTGGCCGAGACCCACCGTCTTCCCTTCGACCTGCCCGAGGCCGAGAGCGAACTCGTCGCCGGTTACCACGCCGAGTACTCGGGCATGAAGTTCGGCATGTTCTTCGTGGGTGAGTACCTGGGCATCGTGCTCGTGTCCTCGTTGATCACGGTGCTCTTCTTCGGCGGGTGGCACGGTCCCTGGTTGCCTCCGCTGCTCTGGTTCCTGCTCAAGACCAGCGTCTTCATCGCCTTCTTCGTGCTCATGCGTGCGTCGCTGCCGCGGCCGCGTTTCGACCAGCTCATGGGATTCGGATGGAAGGTCGTGCTTCCCCTGGCCCTGCTGAACCTCGTCGTGACCGGACTGGTGGTGGTGACGTGAACGTCCCGAGGGAGGATCTGCGATGTTGAGTCTGCTCCGGACGACCTGGCGCGTGTTCCTGCACGCCTTCCGCCGTCGGGAGACGGTGCTCTACCCCGAGGAGTTGCCGGCCCTGCCGCCGCGCTGGCGCGGGCGGATCATCCTGTCGCGCGACCCCGACGGCGAGGAGCGTTGCGTGGCCTGCTACCTGTGCGCGGTGGCGTGCCCCGTCGACTGCATCTCGTTGCAGGCGCGCGAGCGCGACGACGGCCGACGGCTGCCCGACTTCTTCCGGATCAACTTCTCGCGCTGCATCTTCTGCGGCTACTGCGAGGAAGCGTGCCCGACCTACGCCATCCAGCTGACACCGGACTTCGAGATGGCCGAGTACGATCGCCAGGAGCTGGTCTACGAGAAGGACGACCTGACCATCGACGGTCAGGGCAAGTATCCCGGTTACCACTTCTGGAAGGTGGCCGGCGTGGAGATCGAGGGGAAGGCCAAGGGCGAGGCCGAGCGCGAGCGACCGCCCGTCGACGTCCGCGACCTGATGCCCTAGGAGGTGCCCGCATGCAGATCCTGTTCTGGCTCGCCGGCGCGGTGTCGGTGTGTGCAGCGGCGATCGCGCTGACCCGGCGCAGTGCCGTGCACGCCCTGCTGTGGGCGGTCGCGTCGATCCTGTCGGTGGCGGTGGTGTTCGTCGCGCTGGGTGCTCCCTACGTGGCCGCGCTCGAGGTGATCGTCTACGCGGGAGCGATCCTCGTGGTCTTCGTGTTCGTCGTCATGCTGCTCAGCCTGGGGCGCGACGACACCTTCGGTCCCGACGCGCGCTGGGTGGCGCCCGGCACGCTGGTCCTCCTGCTCGCCGTCGCCCTGTGGGTGTCGCAGCGGCAGGCGACCGGGGTGGCCGAGGCCGTGGGCCCACGCGAGGTCGCGCGCACCCTGGTCGGGCCCTATCTGATCGGCGTCGAGCTGGCGTCGCTGTTGTTGCTGGCCGGTCTGATCGGTGCCTGGCACCTGGGCCGCCGCCGACCGCGGCGCGAGAGCGAGGAGGAGGAGTCGTGAGCGCCGTGCCGTTGTCGTCGGCCCTCTTCGTCGCGGCGCTGCTCTTCGCGGTGGGGCTCGTCGGTCTGCTCGTGCGTCGCAACGTGGTCTTCATGCTGCTGTCCGTCGAGTTCATGCTGAACGCCGCAGGCATCGCCCTCGTGGCGGCCGGCGCGCGCTGGGGGCAGCCCGACGGTCAGGTCGTCTTTCTCTTCGTGCTGGCCATGGCCGCGGCCGAGGTCGCGGTCGGACTCGCGCTGGTGTTGCGCCTTGCCGATCGTTTCGGATCGGTCGACGCCGATCGCGCCGATCGACTGCGGGGTTGAGCCATGGACGTCCTGTTGACGCTCGTCATCGCGCTCCCCCTGGTCTCGGCGGTCGTGCTGGCCCTGCTCGGCGACCGGCTTCCGGCACGGGTCGTCTCGGCCTGCGGCGTGGGCAGCGTGGGAGGCGCGGCGGTCCTGGCGACCGTCCTCGCGGCGCACGCGCACGCCGGCGGTGGCGTGGTCGCCCGTCTGTGGACGTGGATCGAAGCGCCCGGGCTGGTCACCGAGATCGGGTTGCGTCTCGACCCCCTCGCCGCGGTCCTGAGCCTGGTCGTGGGCTGGGTCGGCCTGGCGATCCACGTCTACTCGACGGCCTTCATGGCCGGCGATCGCGGCTACGCCCGCTTCTTCGCCAGCATGAACCTGTTCGTGGCGTCGATGCTGGTGCTGGTCACCGCCGATGACCTCTTGCTGCTGTACCTGGGGTGGGAGGGAGTCGGTCTGTGCAGCTTCCTGCTGATCGGCTTCTGGTACACCGATCCCGACACCGTGGCCGCCGCGCGCAAGGCCTTCGTGGTGACCCGGATCGGCGACGCGGCCATGGCGCTGGGCCTGTTCCTGATCGCCGCCGAGCTGAACACCCTTCACCTTCCGACCATCGTGCAGCGCGCGCCGGTGGAGTGGACGGCGCAGGGCGCGGTGCCGATCGCGGTGGCCGCGCTGTTGCTGGCCGGAGCGGTCGGCAAGAGTGCGCAGCTTCCCTTGCAGGTGTGGTTGCCGGACGCCATGGCCGGGCCGACACCGGTCTCGGCGCTGATCCACGCGGCGACCATGGTCACCGCCGGGGTGTTCCTGCTGGCGCGGCTCCACGTCCTGCTCGAACTGGCTCCGGTTGTGCAGAGTGTGGTGGCGGTGATCGGCGTGGCGACCCTGCTGCTGGCCGCCTGCAGTGCGATGGTCCAGCGCGACCTCAAGCGCGTGCTCGCGTGGTCGACGATCTCGCAACTCGGATACATGTTCCTGGCCCTCGGGGTGGGCGCCTGGACCGGCGCCGTGTTCCACCTGGTCACCCACGCCTTCTTCAAGGCCCTGCTCTTCCTCGCCGCCGGCGTCGTGATCCTGCGCCTGCACCACGAGCACGACGTCACGCGGATGGGCGGACTGTGGCGTCGCCTGCCGGTGACCTTCTGGACCTTCGTGGTGGGGGGAGCGGCGCTGGCCGGCGTGCCGCTGGTGACGGCCGGCTTCTACAGCAAGGAAGCGATCCTGACCGCCGCCTTCGAGCAGCCCGGTGCGGGGCCGTGGCTGTGGACGGCCGGCCTGTTGGGCGCCCTGCTCACGGCGGCCTACGTGACGCGGCTGATCGTCCTGGTGTTCTTCGGTGATCGGCAGACCGAGATCGAGGGGAGGACGCCGGTGTCGATGCGCGTGCCCCTGGTCGTGCTGGCCGTCGGCGCGGTGGTGACCGGCTTCCTGCAGACGCCGCACGTGCTCGGCGGTGTCGGCCTCTTCGGTCGCTACCTCGCGCCCAGCCTGGGCGCCGCCCACCAGAGCCACCTGTCCCAGCTGGCCGAGATCGGGCTGGTGGTGGCCGCGTCGGTGGCCTCGCTGGCGGGGATCGCGCTCGGCGTGGCCCGCTTCCGTGAGCGGCGCGCGACCGGCTCGTGGGGCCTCCCCACAGGCCTCGAGGCGTTCTGGTCCGACGGCTGGCGCTTCGACGACCTCTACCACGTGACCTTCGTGCGTCCCTGGCGCGGTTCGGTGCGCGCCCTGCGCGCGGAGTGGATCGACCTCGCCTTCACGGGGACGGGGGCGGGCGTGTCGGCCCTGCACCGTGTGCTGCGACGCAGCCAGACCGGCCGGGTGCGGTGGTACGCGGCCGGCCTGGTCGTCGGAGCCCTCGTGCTGATGCTGCTGGGAGGTGCGCCGTGATCCTTCCCGCCCTCGTCCTGATCCCCCTCGTGGGGGGCACGCTGGCCTGGCTCGCGGGCCGACGCCGGCCCGTGGCGGCGCGCTGGGTCGCACTCGTGACCGTGCTCGCGGACCTCGCGTTGGCACTCACGCTCTTCGGGCGCGTCGACGCTCCGGTGAGGACCGCTCCGGTGGGTGGCCCGTGGATCGCGCACGCGCAGTGGGACTGGATCCCCCAGATCGGCGCGAGTCTGCAGTTCGGGATCGACGGCCTGTCGCTCTGGCTGGTGGTGCTGACGCTCGTGCTCGGCGCGCTCGGTGTGCTCGTCTCGTGGCGCGAGATCGAAGAGCGCGTGGGTCTGTTCCACTTCCACCTGACGGCCACCCTGGCGGGGATCGTGGGCGTGTTCGTGGCCCTGGACCTGCTGCTGTTCTACGTGTTCTGGGAGCTGATGCTGATCCCCATGGTCTTCCTGATCGGTCTCTGGGGTCACGAACGGCGGATCGCGGCCGCGGTGAAGTTCTTCCTGTTCACGCAGGCGGGTGGACTGCTGTTGCTGGTGGCGATCCTGTCGCTCGTCCAGGCACACGTGGCGACCGGAGCCGCGCGCAGCTTCGATCTCTTCGCCCTGGTGGGCACGCCAATGGGAGCCACCGAGGTGTGGATCGCCCTGGGCTTCGTGGTGGCCTTCGCGGTCAAGCTGCCGGCGGTGCCCCTGCACACCTGGTTGCCCGACGCGCACACCGAGGCGCCCACCGCCGGCAGTCTGGTCCTGGCCGGACTGCTGTTGAAGACGGGTGCGTACGGCATGCTGCGCTTCGTCCTGCCCCTCTTCCCCGGCGCGGTGGAGACCCTGGCTCCCGCGCTGATGACCCTGGGCGTGGTGGGCATCCTGTACGGAGCCGTGCTCGCCTTCGGTCAGACCGACCTGAAGCGGCTGGTGGCCTACACCAGTGTCAGCCACCTGGGCTTCGTGCTGCTCGGGATCTTCAGCGGTGACGTCTGGGGGTTGCGCGGGGCGGTCCTGCAGATGATCTGCCACGGCCTGAGCACGGGAGCGCTGTTCGCGGTCGTCGGGCAGTTGCAGGAGCGACTGCACACGCGTGCGATCGATCGTGTGGCCGGACTGCAGGCACGGGCGCCGCGCCTGGCCGGGTGGAGCCTGCTCTTCGTGATGGCCTCGTTGGGTCTTCCCGGCCTGGGGAACTTCGTGGCCGAGTTCCTGGTGCTCGCCGGGAGCTTCCGCAGTTCGGTGGTCCTGACGGCGATCGCGGTCAGCGGACTGGTCATGGCCACGCTCTACTCGCTGCGCGTGCTGCAGCGCGTGTTCCACGGCCCCGAGTCCCTGCCCGCTCCCGTGGCGGATCTCGACGCACGCGAGGTGACCGTGCTCGCGGTGATGGCCGTGGGTCTGGTGTGGTTGGGTCTGTATCCGATGCCGGTGCTGGAGGGGGTCGCGCCCTTCCTCGACGGCCTCGTTCGCTGATCGGCGGCGGGGTCGCACACGACCGGTCCGACCGGTCGGGAGGAGACCATGGATCGCAACGATCTCGTCGCCGTCTCGCCGCTCGTGGTCCTGGCCGTGACCGCGGTGCTGTTGCTGGTGCTCGCGGCCGTCCGACGCCACCGCGGAGTGGCGCTGGGTCTGGCCGCTCTCGGTCCGGTGGTGTCCCTGGCGACGATCCCGGCCGCGCTGGAGCTGGCGCCGCGCACGGTGACGCCGCTGCTGCGGGTCGATCCCCTGGGGCTCGCCGGGATCGCGCTGCTGACGTTCGGGGGACTGGCCGTGGTGGCGATGTCGGTCTCGTGGCTGCGATCCGTCGACGAGCCCGCCGAGGAGTACCTTTCGCTCGTGCTGCTCGCGACCACCGGTGCGGCCGTCCTGGCCGTGGCGCGTCACCTCGTGACGATCTTCCTGGGGATCGAGGTGCTGGGGGTGGCGTTGTACGGGCTGATCGCCTATGCGCGGCGCCGCGACGCCGGGCTCGAGGCCGCGTTGAAGTACCTGATCCTGGCCGGAGCGTCGTCGGCGTTCCTGCTGTTCGGCGTGGCCCTGCTGTACGCGGCGGGCGGACGTCTCGATCTGCCCGGCGTGGTTCAGACCCTGGCGACTGCGGAGGGGACCATGACCCTGCCCGCCGCGGGATTGGCGATGTTGCTCACCGGGCTCGGCTTCAAGCTCGCCCTGGTGCCCTTCCACCTATGGACGCCCGATGTCTACGAGGGGGCGCCGGCGCCCGTGGCGGCGTTGGTGGCCAGCGTGTCGAAGGGGGGCGTGGCGTTGGCCCTGCTGCGACTGATGGGGGCCGGGACGGACGGGGCGCCGGTCGCGATGACGGTGACGCTGGGGGTGCTCGCCGCGGCCTCGATGCTCTCCGGCAACCTGCTGGCGCTGCGGCAGGACCGCCTGGAGCGTCTGCTCGCGTACTCCTCGATCGCCCACCTGGGGTATCTCACGGTCGCGCTGCTCGGCAGCGGCGACGAGGCCGCCCGTGCGGGAACCGTGTACGTGGTCACCTACGTGGTCACGATCCTCGCCGCGTTCGGGTTGGTCGGGGTGATCGGGGACGGGAGCGCGGGAACCCCCGTCGATCGGTGCCGCGGCCTGTTGTGGCGACGTCCCTGGGTGGGCACCGGTCTGCTGATCGTCATGCTCTCGCTGGCCGGGATGCCACTCACGGCGGGTTTCACCGGCAAGGTGTTCGCGCTCGACTCCGCGGTCGGCGCCACGCGGTGGACGCTCGCCCTGCTGCTGGTCGCGACCAGCGTGATCGGACTGTTCTACTACCTGCGAGTGGTCGTCGCGTTGTTCGCGCGTTCGGAAGAAACGCCGTCGGTGGGCGTCGCCGCCGTCGCGTGGCCCACGCGCATCGCGCTCGTGGCCCTGGTGGCCATCGTGGTGTGGTTCGGAGCCTGGCCGTCTCCTCTGCTCGAGACCCTGCGACGCGCGGTCGACGCCCTGGGTTGAGATGCGTCGGACGGTCGTGGTCGAGGCTTGCCGATCCGCGTCGCAGGTCCTACCGTGAACGCATCGAGCCCCCCTTCGGAGTCGAGCCATGGATCACCACTCCGCCCCCCGTTGCGCCTGTTGCCGTTGCGTGTGTCACGCCGCGGTCGCGGGCCCGTGCGGGGTGGAACGGCGACTCGGACACTGATCCGAGCCCGACTCCCGACGCACCGAGAGCCCGCGGCCGCCGCCGCGGGCTTCGTCGTCTCCGGATTCCACGCCGCCGCGCGTGGAGAACGATCTCCGACACGACACGGCCCGCGGTCGCCGCCGCCTTCGTCCCCCGTGAACGTGAACGCGCCCCACCGGGGCCCGGACCGGAGGTCACCATGACCCGTATTGCATCCGACGTCACCGCGGCCGTGGGCCGCACGCCGCTCGTCGCCCTCGACCGTTTCGCCGCCGACCTGCCCGGTCGCGTCCTGGGCAAGGCCGAGTTCTGCAACCCCCTGTCGAGCGTGAAGGACCGCATCGCCGTGGCGATGGTCGACGCTGCCGAACACGACGGCCGCCTGGGTCCCGGGGGAACCATCGTCGAGCCGACGAGCGGCAACACCGGGATCGCCCTGGCCTTCGTGGCCGCGGCGCGCGGCTACCGTCTCGTGCTCACCATGCCCGACACCATGAGCGTGGAACGCCGCCGGCTGTTGCGCGCCCTCGGTGCGGAGCTGCACCTCACGCCCGGTCCGCTCGGCATGAACGGCGCCGTGGCCCGCGCGCACGAGCTGCTCGAACGGAACCCCGACGCGGTGCTGCTGCAGCAGTTCGAGAACGCCGCGAATCCGGACGTCCATCGGCGCACCACGGCCGAAGAGATCTGGGAGGACACCGGCGGTCGTGTCGATGCACTGGTGGCCGGTGTGGGCACCGGCGGCACGATCACCGGGGTCGGGCAGGTGATCCGCGAACGGCGCGACGACTTCGTCGCCATCGCGGTCGAGCCGGAGGACTCGCCCGTCCTGTCGGGCGGCGATCCCGGCCCGCACAAGATCCAGGGGATCGGCGCGGGCTTCGTGCCAGGGATCCTCGACCGCGAAGGGATCGACGAAGTGATCCGCGTGTCGACCGACGACGCCTTCGCCGCCGCGCGCGAGCTGGCGAGGACCGAAGGGATCCTCACCGGCATCAGCGGCGGTGCGAACGTCTTCGCCGCGCGCGAGGTCGCCCGGCGCGACGACATGAAGGACAAGTGGATCGTCACGATCCTCTGCGACACGGGCGAGCGCTACCTGTCCACGCCGTTGTGGCCGGCCGAGGACTCCGACGAGGCCGACCCGGTGGAGGCGCGGTCGTGAGACGGTGGCTGGACCGCATGACGGAGGACCTGCGGGCGATCCGCGAACGCGACCCGGCCGCGCGCACCTGGGTCGAGGCCGTAGTGTGCATGCCGGGCATGCACGCGCTGTGGGCGCATCGCGTGTGGTATCCGGTGTACGTGGCCGGCGAGGCCCTGTGCGCCCGGGGCCTGGGTGCGATCGGACACGCCC
Source organism: Candidatus Krumholzibacteriia bacterium (assembly GCA_035268685.1). Classification (NCBI taxonomy): domain Bacteria; phylum Candidatus Krumholzibacteriota; class Candidatus Krumholzibacteriia; species Candidatus Krumholzibacteriia bacterium. The sequence goes on from DATFKK010000082.1 coordinate 14,323, forward strand.
TGCGCGTGTCCGCACGCCTGGGCGCGCACCTCACGCGGATGCTGACCGGGGTGGAGATCCACCCCGGCGCCCGCGTGGGCCGTCGCGTGGTGATCGACCACGGTGGCGGCGTGGTGATCGGCGAGACCGCCGAGATCGGCGACGACTGCACGCTGTACCAGGGCGTGACGCTGGGCGGCGTGGCCCGCGCGGCCGTGAAGCGACACCCGACGCTGGAGCCGGGCGTGATGGTGGGCGGCAACGCGGTGATCCTCGGTCCGGTCACGATCGGCGCCCGGGCCCGGATCGGTGCCGCGGCCACCGTGATCGACGACGTGCCCGCGGGCACGACCATGGTCGGTCGCCCGGCCCGGGCACGGCCGTCGCGACCGCGGGTCGTGGAGGAGCCGCGGCGCGCCGCCAACGAGTGATCCTCTTTCCCCCGAACGGAATCCACCATGTCCGACCGACCGCGTGTGGTGATCCTCGGTGCCGGCTTCGCCGGACTCAACGCCGCCAAGGCGCTGAAGTCCGCGCCGGTGGACGTGACGATCATCGACAAGCGCAATTTCCATCTTTTCCAGCCGCTGCTCTACCAGGTGGCGACGGCTGCGCTCAATCCGGCGGACATCGCCCAGCCCATCCGCGGAATCTTCCGCAAGCAGGAGAACGTGCGCAGCATCCTGTGGGCCGAGGCCGAGTCGATCGACCTGCAGGCGAAGGCCGTGGTGCTCGACGACGGCCAGCGCGTTCCCTACGACCACCTGGTGGTCGCCACCGGCGCGACGCACTCCTACTTCGGCAACGACCAGTGGCAGGACACGGCGCCGGGGCTGAAGTCGGTGGAGGACGCGCTGCTGATCCGCCGCCGGGTGCTCGCCGCCTTCGAACGCGCCGAGCGCGATCGCGAGCACGCCGAGGAGGAGCTGACCTTCGTGGTGGTGGGGGCGGGGCCCACCGGTGTGGAGCTGGCCGGTGCGATGGTCGAGATCGCCGTGCACGCCCTCGCCCGCGAGTTCGACCACATCGATCCGTCGACGGCGCGCGTGGTGCTGGTCGAGGGACTCGACTCGGTCCTCAACGCCTACCCCGAAGACCTGAAGGAGAGCGCGAAGCACCAGCTCGAGGATCTTGGGGTGGAGGTGATCCTGGGCAACCTGGTGACCGAGGTCGACGAGCGCGGGGTCAGGCTGAGCGACGGAACGCGCATCGACGCGCGGACCGTGCTGTGGGCGGCGGGGGTGAAGGCCTCCGAACTCGGGGGTCGACTCGGCGTGGAGACCGACAAGGCCGGTCGTGTGCGCGTCGAACCCGACCTGTCGCTGCCCGGTCACCCGGAGGTGTTCGTGGCCGGCGACCTGGCCGCGATCGAGGTCGACGGCGAACCCGTCCCCGGGCTCGCGCCGGCGGCGATCCAGGGGGGCAAGCACGCCGCACGTCAGATCGTCGCCGGCGTCGAGGGCCGCGAGCGCGCGCCCTTCCGCTACGTCGATCGGGGCACGCTGGCGACCATCGGCCGCGCCCGCGCGGTGGCCGACATGAAGAAATTCCGCTTTTCCGGCTTCTTCGCGTGGCTGGCCTGGCTGGTGATCCACGTGTTCTTCCTGATCGGATTCCGCAACCGCGTGTTCGTGATCCTGCAGTGGGCGTGGAACTACTTGAGCTTCCGGCGCGGCGCGCGGATCATCACCGAGGTCGAGCCCGAGGTGGGGCCGCACGTCGAGAACCGGTGATCCGTGTGTCAGGAGTCCGTGCATGCCGAAGCGTACCGTCCACTTCGTCACGAACCGCGCGCCGAAGGGGCGCGGGAAGCGCATCACCGGGTTCGGGACCCGCTTCGGCGACGGCGACGCCGAGGATCTGCGCTTCGGCCGCATCACCGTCGACGTCCCGGCCACGACGCTGAAGCGGTTCCGCGTCGACGCCGACGCCGAGGACCCGGCCGACGCATTGCGCGACGCCTTCGGCCGCAAGATCGCCCGCGCACGCCTGAAGGTGTTCGAGGAGTCGATCCTCGACGACGTCGGCACCGAGTTCGAGGCCGGCGCCGAGGTCGTCTACGGCTCGATCGCGTTGTTCGAGGAACTGCGCACGGCCATGACCGCCGGCCGCGACGTGGTCGTCTACGTCCACGGCTACGACACGAGCTTCCGCGACGCCGTGGCCGACGCGCTCACCCTGCAGGAGCGCTTGGCCGCGCCCGACGTCAAGGCCGACTCCACGCGTCCCGATCCCGCCGTCGTGCTCTTCACCTGGCCGTCGGACGGTCGCAAGACCCCGTGGATCAGCTACCGCAGTGATCGTGTCGACGCCTCGGCGTCGGGCTACGCGCTCGGCCGCGCCATGCTGAAGGTGCGCGACTACCTGATGACCCTGCCCGGCGACGACCGCTGCGAGCGCGGCATCGACCTGCTGTGCCATTCCATGGGCAACTTCGTCCTGCAGAACGCGATCGAGCGTGTCTCGATGTACTCGCCCGGTACGCGCCTGCCGCGTCTGTTCGATCAGATCTTCATGGTGGCCGCCGACGTCGACGACACCGTCTTCCGTGACGGCCATCCCCTGGCCGCGCTGCCCGACACCTGCGACCGCGTCCACGTCTACTTCAACGAGCGCGACACCGCGCTGCGGATCTCCGACGCGACCAAGGCGAATCCCGAGCGTCTCGGTGCGGGCGGAGCATCGCACCCCGGTGAGCTGCACCAGAAGATCCAGCAGGTCGACTGTGCGCCGTGGGCCTTCGAGGCGGACGGCCTGGCCGGACACGGCTACCACACCGCACGTCGGTTGCTGCGCGACGTGCGGGTGTGGATCGACGGCGAACTCGAGGAGCCGGGACTGCGACGGCCCGCGCCGAAGCGGGGTGCGTGGAGGATCTGAACGCGCGGATCGACCTCCCGGGACTTCCGGGGCCGGTTCACCGACTCTGGACGGTGAGCCCCTGCTGGATGCCGGCTTCGTCGAATTCCGCGGCGGCGATTCCGTTCTCGAACACCCGCTCGTAGCGGACACCGCCGTTCTCCAGCCGTTCCCGCGTCGCCTCACCGATCGGGGCGCCCAGGTCCATGTCGAGATCCTCGCGCCCGAAGAACTCGCGCCACTGGCCGAGACGCCAGACATAGGGCAGGCCGGTGAGGAGGCTGGCCACACGGCGGAACTCCACGTCACCGGCGCGGCGGCCCGTCTCGGCGTCGAGAATGCTCCACACACGTCCTCGCCGCGGCGTCAGTCGGTCCTGGGCGTGGTCGAACGCCATCTCCAGGCCCTCGAGATCGGTGTAGCCCCAGGGCGTGCGGGGGAAGTGCTGATAGAGGATTCCCGCCATCAACGACGCCGCTTCCTCGTCGCGGATGCCCAGGGCACCGTTGGCGACGTTGATGAACCCCTCTCCGAAACGGTCCTGGAACTCCCGCATGAGTTCCTTCTGCCACGCGGTCCAGAGTCGACGGTCGTCGTCGTCCTCGGTGGATCCGATCCCGTCGCCGTCGAGGTCCACGTCCGCGGTCGTTCCCTCGACGGAACCGTCGGGATAGAGCCACGGCGACGGCGACATGTAGTCGTGCATGATACCGTCGATCGCCGTCGGATAGTCCTGTGCATGGCGAGCGATGATGTCGACGTACTCGCGCAGGAGATCGCGGTCGAGATCCCCGGAGCCATCGGTGGGGTCGATCATCTGATTCGTCTCCCACATCATGGCTGGTTCGCCGCTCATCTGGTAGAGGAGGTGGGGGCTGAGCAGGTCGTACATCTCGGCGGCCATCGGGTATTCCGGGCGGAGGTCGGCGCGGTTCCATGCATCATGGCGTCCGAGCACCTGCTGGACGCCGAGAACGATGATGTCGGGATTGCGCGACCGGAGCTGCGCCACGAAGTCCGCTCCTTCCGGAGTGAACACCTTCTTCAGTCCGAGGATGACGACGTCGAAGCTGGAGATCTCGTCGACATGGAGGCTCACGAACTCCGGATCCCGGATGTTGTCGGTCCGGTCGTGGTAGGCCTGCGTCGGATACTGGAAGCCTGCGGGCTCGGTGGTCGGGGTCTGGGGCGCGGGAACGACGCCCTTCTCGGGTGATTCGGGACGGGTCGAACACGCACTTTGCGAAGTCAGTACGAGGATCGATGCCAGAATCGCAGCCAGCCCGGAAGTGGATCGTGTAGGTTGCGTCATGGGACTGCCTCTCGAGGAAACGATGCGGCACGACTCGATCCGGTGATCAGCGACCGGAGCAGGATGCGCTCGCAGTCGGTATAGATGGCACGAAGTGTTCCGTGTCGACGCAACGCCCCGTGTTGGCCGCAGCGGAGCTCCTGCGCTATGATCGTGGCTCGATCCTCGAGTCCCCGGAGCAACCGTGCGATTCCGATGGCCCCGCAACGCCGAGGAGTGGGACGAACGCCGTGCTCGGTGGGCGAAGGTCGTGCGACGTCTCCGACGTCCTGCTGACGACTCCCGCTGCCTCTTCGTCTGTGGTCAGCAGCGGTCGGGAACCACCATGATGATGCGGGTCCTGCAGATCCATCCCGACACCGAAGTCTTCCACGAGCTGGTCGACTCGCCGGCGTTCCGGAGTTACTGCCTGCGCGACCTGGAGACACTCGATCGCCTGGTCGCGCGCAGCCGGGCCCGACTGGTCTGCTTCAAGCCGTTGATGGACAGCCACCGAGCCGGGGAGCTGCTCGCACACTTTCCCGAGAGTCGCGTGCTCTGGATGCTGCGACACTACACCGACGTCGCCAACTCGACCCTGCGTCGCTTCGCCGATCCCAACGTGAATCTGCGGCGGATCCTCGAGGGCAGGTCGGGCGGAGAAGGCCTGCGGCGGGAAATCTCGAGCCAGAGCCTCGACATTCTGGGGGAAGTCCACCGGCCGGACCTGAGCGAGTTCGATCTCGCCTGCCTCCGTTGGTGGACGCGCAATCGCATCGTGCTCGAACAGCGTCTCGACGAACACCCTCGCTTCCGGCTGCAGGCCTACGAGGATCTCGTCCAGGCGGGGCGGCCCGCCGTCGAGGACGTCCTCGCCTGGGCGGGTCTCGAAGCCACGCCCCGCGCCACGCGGCACGTGCATGCCCGCTCGGTGCGCAAGGAACCGGCTCCCGACCTGGATCCGGCGGTCCGCGAACTCTGCGACGGACTTCACCGCGAGCTCGTGTCCCGCACCTTCGAGCGCAGGGCCGACCCCGCCTGATCCAGCGCGAACGCTGCCATGATCCCCAGCAGGGGCGCAGCCTGGACGAAGAAGCGTGGATTGAAGCCCACGATGCCCAGCGCCAGGACGTAGTAGACCAGGAACAGTGCGAGGACGACGTGGGCCCGGTGCGATCGCCACGAGAGCACGATTCCCGCGATCCCCACCACGAAGAGCAACGCCGAGAGAACGGGCACGAGCGGCACCATCCACGTCAGGCCCTGTGATCCTTCCCACCGATCTCCGGCAACGCTCCCACCGAAGAACGAGTGGCGTATCGAGAACCAGTAGTTGCGTGCGATCCGCTTCAACGTGCCGAGGGGGGATGCCTCGGTCAGATGTTCGACCACACGCTCGCGTGAGAGTCTCTCGCGTGTGATCGGATCGGCAGCGGATCGCCGATACAGATCGAACACGCTCTCGAGTTCCGGGTTCCGTGCCTGGGGGGGAGGCAGAATCCCTGCCTCGACGTTGATCCACGTGTTCGTGGAGAGGACGAACGCGCCGTGCTCGTGGTGATTGCGGAGCAACTGGGGACCGGTGACCAGGGCGAAGGGAACCACGGCGGCCGCCGCGATGCTCACCAGGCGCAATCGATCGTTCCCGCGACACAGCACGAGCAGCGCCGGGATCAGCACCACCATGAATCCCGGCGTCACCCCCTTGATCAATGCGGCGACACCGAGCAGGGCCGACGCGAGAGCCAGCCATGCCACCCCTTCGTCTCGCGCGAATCGCACCAACAGGGCCATGGCCGAGAGCAACACGACCGCGTGCAACCATTCGGGCCACAAGGTCTGCACGTAGAAGAGCAGGCGGGGATTGAGCGTGGTGGCAGCGAGGGCGACGGTCGCTGCCGGTGGCGAGAGACCCAGTTGCAGAGCGATCAGGTAGACCAGCAGACCGCTGACCAGCATGCCGACGGCGTTGGCGAGGCTGACCCGTCGCACGAAGCTCTCGGGTGTGGCCAACTCCATTCCGTGGCGGTCGTGGGGCAGTCGCGGCGCGGAGGGGGCGAGGTCCGCGGGCGTCACCATCATCCCGTAGAGGGCGAAGGTGAGCGGCGGCCACCAGTACAGGGGCATGTTCCCGGGCAGGAGCGTGGGCAGGGACGGGTCGAGCGGCTCCGAGGCGACGGCCAGACGGAAATACGTGGGCTCGTCGCCGGCCGTCTCCCGGACCGGATGCTCGGTCAGGAAGGCGACGACACAGAGTGTCGCCACCAGGAACACGGCGATCGCGGGCCCGTGTCGGCGTGCGGTCGCCCACAGGGAGGTGTCGTTCGTGCGCACCCGGATGGACCCACCCGTCTTCGGCATCGATGGACGTGCTCCGCGAACGTACCGGGACCCGCGGCGGGATCGATCCACCCGCGGACGGCGGCACCGGTCGAGGCTAGAACCGCGCCTTCACCACACCCCAGCTCTCCCCGTCGACGTCCACGATCGTCCGCCCACTGAGGAAGGCGAGGTCCTCGGCCGCCTCGGTCATCGGCCGCGTCCGGCGGCAGACGCTGGTCGACCACCGGGATTCACCGCCACGCCCCGAAGTGTCGGCCGCGTACACCAGATACGCCACGCCGATCTGGAAGGGGTACCCACACAGCGCCTCGCTGGCGAAGGTCCAGACCACCACGCTGCGGGTCTGCACGCCCTTCCACGAGCGCGTCACGATCAGGTCGACCTCGCGCTCGGTGCCGGCCACCCGCACGGCCTGCACGGTGGCCTCGAACACGGCGTCGGAGGAGTCGAAGGCGGGCTCGGGATCGAGCGGATCGCCGCAGGTGCAGGCGATCGCTTCGGGGCTGGTAACCAAGAGCAGGAGAAGGGCGCCGGGCAGGAGGATCACAGTTCGCATGGCACTGTCCTTTCGGTGGGTCGACCCCGCGGCACCGGCGACGCCGACGTCGGGACGCTACCACGACTCGCGGCCGGTGCGCCAGACGGCCCGGTGGAGAGGGCCGGACGGGGGTCGATTCCGAATGTCTCGTCCTTGTCGACCTCCGAAGGCTCGGGGTAGACTCCGGCGTCTTTCGCCTTCCGACCGCGCGGTCCGGCGCGCGGCCACCTGCGCTTCCTGGAGTTCCCATGGCATCGGTCGACACCTCTCCGCACGGCCCGGTCCGGCGCGGACCCTACCCCGAGCTGACCTGGCCCGCCATCCTGGTCGGCTACGTGCTCGGAGCCCTGATCGCGATCTCGATCGGCTACGCCGCGCTCAAGCTCGGTTTCAGCATCGAAGGCTCGGAGCTGGCCGCGATCCTGGGCTGGGCGATCCTGCGCGGCGCGCTGCGGCGCACGAGCATCATCGAGAACAACATCAACCAGACGGTGGCCTCGGCGGTGAACGGAGCCTCGGCGGGGCTCATGTTCACGGTCCCGGCCATGTTCATCCTGGGCGAGACGGGTGCCTATCCGGGGATCACCGACTTCAGTCGCGTGGTCCTGGTGCTGTCGGCCATCGTGGGCGGCGTCGTGGGGCTGGCCTTCGTGATCCCGCTGCGAAAGCAGATGATCGACTTCAACCGTCTGGCCTATCCGGGCGGGATCGCGGTCGCCACCATCCTCAAGTCACCGGGCGCGGGCATGCGCAAGGCGATGCTGCTGATCGGTGGAGCGCTCGTCTCGGGCTTCGTGCACTTCCTGGTCCTGGAGTTCGCCGAAGTGGTGCCGCACGTCCAGGGTGAGAACTTCCTCCTGGGTGAGATGGTCGGCGCGCCCGACATGGCGAACCTCGTGTTCTACCTGTCACTGCTCACGGTGGGCGTGGGCTTCCTGTCGGGCCGCGGTGGGTTGGTGTTCGGCCTGGGCGGCTTCATGTGCTACTGGCTGCTCGGTCCGTTGCTGTTGGTGTTCGGACAGACCAGCGGGCCCGAGTCGATCCAGTCGGTGATCGACGGCGGCGCCAGTGCCTTCCGGCTCGAACTGTTCCGTCCCACGGGCATCGGCATCCTGATCGGGGCCGCCGTCGGGGGGATCGTGGCGGCCTTCCCCTTGATCCGCAGCGCGATCGACTCGATGCGCAAGTCGCAGAAGGCCGGCGGGGCCGCCGCGGCCGACGAGTTGCCGATCAAGGTCCTGTACGTGGCGATCGGTGCCGGGCTCGTCGCTCTGGTCGTGTTGGCCTTCGTCTCGGCCGAGGGCATGACCCTGCTGCGGGCGCTGGGCATGGGCGTGCTCGGGTGTCTGTGGATCTGGGTCGCCGGTGTGATCGTCTCGGAGTGCCTGGGCCGGACCAACTGGAGTCCCTTGTCGGGAATGACGTTGATCGCGGTCACCATCCTCATGGTGATCGCCACCGGCATGGCCGACACACAGATGATGATCGCGGCCATGATCGTGGGCGTGGCGATCTGCGTGGCGATCGCCCAGGCGGGCGACATGATGCTCGACCTGAAGTCGGGCTACCTGGTGGGCGCGGCGCCGGCCAAGCAGCAGGCGGCGCAGTTCCTGGGCACCTGGCTCGGACCGATCCTCATCATGGGTCTGGTGCTGGTGCTGCACGGTGCCTACGGCATGGGCAGCGAGCAGCTCCCCGCACCGCAGGGTGCGGCTCTCGCGAGTGTGATGGAAGGCATCGCCGGCGGCGACGTGCCGGCCTTCCGCTACGGGGCCGGCGCGATCCTGGGTGCGACCCTGGCCTTCAGTGGACTGGGCGGAATCGGCGTGATGATCGGCCTGGGTTTCTACATGCCCTTCAACATCGTGCTCACCTACACCATCGGGAACTTCGTGCGGATGGGTGTGGAAGAGCGCTACGGCCGTGCATGGGTGGAGAACACCGGAATCCCGATCGCGGCGGGACTCATCGTGGGCGAGGCGCTGGTCGGCGTGGGCAACGCGCTGATCATCGTCGGGCGTTCGCTGTAGGAAAGGACACCGATCATGCGCAAGACCGGAATCGCCCTCATGTGGATCGGCTTCCTGGCCGCGGCCTTCTACTCGATGCGGATGTTGGGCACCGTGGAATGGGTTCCCTACACCGTCTTCGCGGCCATCGCCGCAACGGGGGTGGTGCTGATCCGCCGCACCGACGCCGCCGGCGCCACCGACGTGGTGAAGGTCACCGAAGACCTCGCCACGCTCGAGAGCCGACTGGCCACGGCGAACGAACGCCTGACGCACCTGTTGGACCGCCGCGAGAGCGTGGACGTCTACGAGGTGCGCCACGAGGTCGACGAGCACCTGGCCGACCCGCTCGAGGAGTTCGCCGACGCCCGCGAATCGATGATCCACGGCCTGGGCATGGACGAGTACGCCTCGATCATGGACCACTTCGCACGCGGCGAGCGCTTCGTGCACCGGGCCTGGTCGGCCTCGGCCGACGGCTACATCGACGAGGTGTGGAAGTCGCTGGATCTCGCATCGGAGAACCTGCGGCTGGCCGACGACGAGCTGCGCCAGGCCATGGACGCCACGCGGGCCCGCGCCTAGCGGAGGGCACGGCCGTACGACTAGGGTGTGCAGGCGACCCTCCCCCGGTCCGCCATGCGCCCGCTGCTGCTGATCGACGGCACCTGCAACCTGTGCAACGGCTCGGTGTGCTTCGTGGTCGACCACGAGCGGGAACCGGCCCTGGACTTCGCCTCGCTGCAGTCCGACGTGGCCCGGCAGCGTCTCGAGCCCTACGGTCTCGATGCGGACGACCTCGGCTCGCTGGTCCTGATCGACGACGACGGCGCGCATCTGCGCTCCGAGGCGGTACTGCGAGTAGCCGGATATCTCCGGGCTCCCTGGTCGTGGGCACGGTGGTTGCGATGGGTCGTCCCGCGGCCGTTCCGGGACTCCCTGTACGGCATCGTGGCGCGTTTCCGGCATCGGGTTTTCGGCCGTCGACCCGCCTGCGGGGCCCCGCGGTCGGATCTCGAGCCGCGTTTCCTCGACGATCAGGGCGACTGAGGACGCGGGAACGACGACCGGCAGCGAATTCTTGCAATCCGGGGACATCGGCCGGATTCTGCCGTATCATTCCCGCCGGTACGCCCGGCGATCGCCAGCGCCCGCCGTATCCGGCCCTCTCGTCCCCGTGTTCCCGAGAGCCCATGTCGACCTCCATCTCCGGCCAGCACCGACTCGAGAGCGAGATCATCGCCCACGGCGAGCTCCCGCGGCACGTGGCGGTCATCATGGACGGCAACGGCCGCTGGGCGCAGCGCCGCGGCATGCCACGGATCGCCGGCCACCGCGCCGGGCGTCACGCGGTGCGCGAGACGGTGCGCACGTGTGCGCAGCTGGGGATCGAGGCGCTCACCCTCTACACCTTCAGTCGCGAGAACTGGAAGCGACCGAGCTACGAGGTGAAGGCCCTGTGGCGCTTCCTCGAGGAAGTGCTGCGGACCGAGTTCCTGGAGCTGTCGGAGAACAACGTCCGGTTGATCGCCAGCGGTGACCTTCCGCGCATTCCCGACAGCACGCGCCGCGCGCTCGAGAAGGCGCAGGAGGACCTGTCGTCGAACTCGGGCATGATCCTGAACCTCGCGCTCAGCTACGGCGGTCGTGACGAGATCGTCCGGGCCGCGCGGCGCTTCGCCGAGGACGTACGCGAGGGCCGTATGAGTCCCGAGGAGATGACCGAGAGTCTCTTCCAGACCTATCTCTTCGCTCCGGAGCTGCCCGATCCCGATCTCCTGATCCGTACCAGTGGCGAGATGCGTCTGAGCAACTTCCTGCTGTGGCAGGCGGCTTACTCCGAGATCGTGGTCACCGACGTCCTGTGGCCGGACTTCCGCAAGGACGAGCTCTACGCCGCGATCGCCGAGTACCAGAAACGCAGCCGTCGGTTCGGGGGCGTCTGATCCGTGACCTCGGCCGATGCCAGTGGGGGCAAGGGCCTCGCCGACGGCCTGGGGCCACGGCTCCTGGTGACGCTCGTCTTCGTTCCGTGTCTCTGGATCATCACGCGCCGGGGGGATCTGCACTTCCTCGTCGTGGTGTGCATCATGGTGCTCACCGGGCTGTACGAGTTCTACCGGCTGATGGAGCACAAGGGCTTCCGGCCGGTGAAGGTGATCGGCATCGGCTGCGGGATCGCGATCACCGCCTACGCCTACTTCCGCACCGGGATCTACGGCAACTTCCTGCTGGCCGGAGCCCTGGTGCTGCTGATGACCGCCGAGCTGGTGCGGCGCAGCGTGGAGCAGGCGGTGGTGCACATCTCCATCACGATCTTCGGCGTGCTCTACGTCGGGTGGTTGGGCAGCCATCTGGTCCTGTTGCGCGAGCTGCCGCGTCTGGCCGGGCTCGACTACCATCTCGGCGCCGACTTCGTCTACCTGGTGGTGTTCCTCACGTGGAGCTGCGACTCGGGTGCGTATCTGATCGGCAGGGCCTTCGGCCGTACGCCCCTGTATCCCAGCGTGAGTCCGAAGAAGAGCCGGGAGGGTGCGGTCGGCGGAGTGGCCTTCGCACTGATCGCGGCCTGGCTGTCGCACCGGACCTTCGCCGCCGGATTCCTCGATCTGGAGAGCGCGCTCTGGCTCGGTCTGATCGCGGCCGTGGCCGGTCAGACCGGAGACCTGGTCGAGTCGCTCATGAAGCGCGACGTGCACGTGAAGGACTCGGCCTCGTTGCTCCCCGGCCATGGCGGAGCGCTCGATCGATTCGACTCGCTGTTCTTCAGTGCTCCGCTTCTCTACTATGCGCTGAAGTTCTTCGTGATCTAGCCCTCGCCCCGGCCGACCGTCCATGAATTCCACGCCACGTCAGATCGTCCTGCTGGGAGCGACGGGGTCCATCGGGACCAGCACCGTCGACCTCGTCCGCCGCTATCCCGAGCGCTTCGAGATCGTCGGCATGACCGCCCACCGGAGTGCCTCGGAGCTGGCCACCCTGGCCGACACCTTCGGAGGCGCGCGGCTGCAGCTGACCGGGCCCGGTGCCGACGCCGCGCTGCGCGCCGAACGGCCGGACCTGGCGCCGCGGATGCAGGACCCCGGTCCCGACGGTCTGCTCGCCCTGCTCGAGCAGGCACCGGGGGCGATGGTGGTCAACGGTCTGGTGGGCGCCGCCGGTCTGGCACCCACGGTGTGGTCGCTCGAGCGCGGGCACGACGTGGCCCTGGCCAACAAGGAGGCCCTGGTGGTGGGCGGGCCGCTGGTGCTCGACGCCGCCCGGCGCAGCGGGGCTCGTTTGTGGCCCGTCGACAGCGAACACTCGGCGATCGCGCAGTGCCTGCGCGGAAATCCCCACGCCGAACTGTCACGGATCTGGCTCACGGCCTCGGGCGGACCCTTCCGGGACCGCGACCCCGAGACCCTGGCCGAGGTGGGCCTCGACGAGGTCCTCGACCACCCCACCTGGGACATGGGACCCAAGGTGACCGTCGACTCGGCCACCATGATGAACAAGGGCCTGGAGGTCCTCGAGGCCCATTTCCTGTTCGACGTGCCGATCGAGCGCATCGAAGTGGTGGTCCACCGCGAATCCATCGTCCACAGCCTGATCGAGCTGCGGGACGGGGCCTTCCTGGCCCAGATGGGGGCGCCGGACATGCGGGTCCCGATCCTGTACGCCCTGGGCGAAGGCGAACACCTGGCCTCGGCCGTGGCTCCGTGGTCGCCGCTGGAGGCCCCGACGCTCCATTTCGAGGCCCCGGACCGCCGTCGCTACCCGTGTCTGGACCTCGCACGCCGTGCGGGGGAGGTGGCCGGAGCGGCACCGATCGTGCTGAACGCCGCCAACGAGGTCGCGGTGGCAGCTCTCTTGCGGGGGGAACTATCCTTTGGACGTATCCCCGGGGTGATCGAGCGCGCGCTCGAGCGGATCCCGCTGGATCCCGTCGGCAGCGTCGACGAGGCCCTGCGGCGCGACCGCGACACCCGGGAACAGACCGCGGAGTGGCTGCGTAGATCTTGAGCGGCGGGCCCGCCGCCCGGCCGACCCCACGGACCCGACGAGGATCGCAATTCCATGATCGAGACCCTGGCCGTATTCGTCTTCGTCCTGCTCGTGGTCGTCGTCGTCCACGAGGCCGGACACTTCCTGGTGGCGAAGGCCGTCGGTGTTTACTGCAAGACCTTCTCGGTGGGGTTCGGGCCGAAACTCCTGGCCCGCCGCTTCGGCGAGACCGAGTACGCCTTCAGCGCCTTCCCGCTCGGCGGCTACGTGAAGATGGCCGGCGAAGGGGCCATGGAAGAGGTCCAGGACGCGGGGACCGGCGGCAATCCCGACACCGACTTCGACGCCGACGGCAATCCGATTCCCGAACATCGCTATTTCTCGAGCAAGACCACCTGGCAGCGCATGGCGATCGTGGTGGCCGGGCCACTCATGAACCTGGTCCTGGCCCTGGTCATCGCCACGGCGGTCGTGGGTCTGCACGGCGTGACGGTGCAGCCGTTCACCGTGGTCGGCGAGGTCGAGGAGGGCACTCCCGCCGCCGAGGCGGGCCTACAGACCGGTGACCGCGTGATCGAAGTGGCCGGCGAGGGCGTGACCGCCTGGGAGGACGTGATCGCCGGGATCGTCGAGACCTACCAGGACACCGGCGAGCCGGTCGACGTGATCGTCGATCGCGACGGCCAGGCGATCGTCACCGCGGTCGAGCCCACGCGCAGTGAGCAGGGCACCTGGCAGATCGGCATGTGGTACGAGCCCACGAGTGTCGTCGGCAACGTCAAGCGCGACGGTCCGGCCTGGGAAGCCGGATTGAGGCCTGGTGACCGGATCGTGTCGCTCGAAGGTGTCGAGGTCACGACCCATCGCGAGATCGTCGACAAGGTCGAGAAGAGCATCGACACTCCCCTTTCGATCACCTGGGAGCGCGACGGTGAGCTGATGAGCTCGACCGTGACGCCGGTCGCGGCCGAGGTCCCGGTCTCGTTCTCCGAGATGAAGACGGTGGGCCGGATCCACTACCAGGTCTACTCGGAGCAACGCTCGGTGGGTCCGATCCAGGCGGCCGAGATGGGAGCGCAGTGGACCTGGCGCACGGTCGGCCAGACGGCCAGCTTCCTGGGTGCACTGGTCACCGGACAGGCGTCGGGCGACGCCGTGAGCGGACCCATCCGCATCGCGCAGTTCAGCGGCGAGATGGTCAAGTGGGGCTTCGACCGGCTCATGCTCTTCATCGCCATGTTCAGCGTGAACCTGTTCCTGCTGAACCTCTTGCCGATTCCGGTGCTGGACGGTGGGCACGTGGTGTTCATCGGCTACGAGATGATCATGCGCAAGCGACCCAACGAGCGGGTCCAGGCCATGGCCACACAGGCGGGCTTCGTGGCGCTGCTGCTGCTGATGGCGTGGGTGATCACCAAGGACGTCCTGCACGTCGTCGGGTGATCCGGCGACTCCCCGGGAACGCCGTTCAGTCCTCCACCTGCGGCGGCAGAAGCTGCTCGCGGCGCGTGACGAGACTGTCGTGGATCGCGCTCATCACCAGATGCCCGCGTCCGGGATCATCGCTCAGCGACTCCAGCAGGGCATCGATCTCCGCTTCGTCGAGGAGATCACCCAGAGCCTGCCGCTTGGCCTCGGCTTCCTCGGTGTCGCGAGCGCGGGCGATCCGGACCTCGATCAGGGCGAGCACTTCGTCGACCAGGCGCTGTTCCTGCGGTTCGAGTTCGGTGGGGAACTGATCGCGTTCGGCGCAGCCGGGGACGAGGAACGAGAGTCCGATGCCGAACAGCAGGAGAAGCGTGGATCTCCCGGGCGATGGGGGCATGCGGACCTCACGGGGGCGCGGTTTCCTCGTTGTCGAGCGAGCGCGGGAAACCTATAACAGACCCTGGCCCCTGTCGACTCGACCCCAACCGGGAGCTGGCGGCCGTATGGACCGCAGCCGCGCCTGGACGCCCCGGGCCATCGTGGCGGGCCTGCTGTTCCTCGTGATCGTGGGCGCGGCCGGCCCGGCCGCCCTCGCCGACGACGAGCTGGACTACGGACTCGACGAACGCCGGCTCCGTGAACTCGAGTTCTCCGGTGTCGAGTTCTTCGACGAAGAGCGGCTCCGCGCCCAACTCGGCCTGATCGGCGCCCCCTGGTACTGGCCCTTCCGGGATCCCCGGTACCGTCTCGACCGCGTCGAGCAGGGGGTCGAGGCGATCCGTGGACTCTACCGCCGCGAGGGCTTCCACGAGATCCGGGTCCGTCTCGACGTGGTCGAGAGCGACCCCGATCAGGGGGACGTCCTACGCATCACGGTGGACGAGGGCCCGCGGGTGTTGATCGACGAGATCGAGTTCCTCGATCCCGAGCCGTTGAGCGAGGAGTGGCTGCGCGAGCGGCTGCGGTACCGGGAGGGCGGCCCGGCGCCGGCTCGTGCCTCGGACCTGGGCAACGACATCTACCGGATCCTCGATGCCTATCTCGCTCGCGGTCATCTCGGCGCGCGCGTGCGCGAGGACCTCGCCAGAGGGGACTCGACCGTGACCGTGCGCTACTCGATCCGCTCGGGGCCGGTCTACCGCGTGCGTGACGTCGAGATCCGGGGCACCGACCGCGTGCGCGAGGAGTTCGTCCGACGGGAGTTGCAGATCGAGCCCGGCCAGCAGTTCGACGCCGATCGTGTGGCGCGGACCGAGATCCAGCTGCTCGACACCGGCTGGTTCCGTGACGTCTCCTTCGAGCCCGTGGCGCTCGACACCACCACGGCCCAGGCCACGTTGCGCGTGCGCACGGTCGAGCGGCCGACGGGATTCTGGGAACTGGGTCTGGGCACGGGAACCGAGGACCGGGTGCGCCTGAGCGGAGCCTGGGGCGACCGCAACGTGTGGGGGAGTGGGAAGGGCCTCACGCTGCGGGGGCGGGTGCTCGCCACCATCGATGGGTCGGTGGACGACCCCGACGAACAGGATCTGTTCATCGACCACGAGGAAGAATTGCTGTACCGGCATCCCCACGTCCTGGGCACGCGCTACACCGGCAACGCGAACGTGTTCTTCCGCGTGGAGTCCCGCCCGCGGTCGGCACTGGAGCTGGAGCGGACCGGTCTGCTGGTGAACACCGCGTTGGTGAACCGGCGCCGGACCTCGGTCGAGGTCGAGTTCGGGTTACAGCGTACGCTCAAGAACACGTTGAGCGACGCCATCGAGTTCGACAACGGCCGCGCACAGACCCGGTCGCTCACGCTCGTGGCCACCCGCGACACCCGGGACGACCTGTTCTCGCCGCGTCGGGGAGTGCTCCGGCAGATCCTGCTGCAGACAGCGGGAGGGCCGTTCCTCGGCGGCGACAACGACTTCAACAAGGCCCTGGCCAGCGTGGTCACGTTGGTGCCCCTTCCCTTCGGCGCAGTGCTGGCCACGCGGGCGCAGGCCGGTTGGGTGCAGGCCTGGTCCGAATCGGCCGACGAGTCCGGAGTCGAAGGTGGAGTCCCCCTCGAGGACCGCTTCTTCGCGGGAGGCAGCAGCTCGGTCCGGGGCTACCGGCAGAACTCGCTCGGCCCCCGCCTGGCGGCCGACGACGAGGCCCTGCAGGAGGTGCGCGATCCCCGCTTCCTCGCCGACCGGTTGAGCGCGGGAGGCAACGCTCTTCTCTTGCTCAACGCCGAGCTGCGCTTCGGGCTTCCGCTCCTGTCCCGGTTCGGGTTCGACGGGGCGGTCTTCTTCGACGCGGGCAACGTGTGGGCGAACTGGGACACGTTCCGGATCCACGAGGTGGCCCTGACCGGTGAGGTGACCGGTGAGCGGGCCGAACGCGCGCTGCGCACCAGCTTCGGCTTCGGCCTGCACTACCGCACCGTGGTGGGCCCATTGCGTCTGGATTACGGCATTCCGCTGCGGCGCGGTCGCTTCGAGTCGACCGATCCGCGGACCGGCGCCACCAGCGATGTCGACCGCGATCCGCCGCAGGTCTGGCACTTGTCGCTCGGTCACGCGTTCTGATCCACATGGTCTGGTTGAAGCGCACCCGCATCACCCTGCTGATGGGCCTGCTCGTGGCCGGCGCGGCCCTGGCCTGGTTGGCGGCGCATCCGCAGCTCTACGCCGGTCAGCTGGGACGGCTGGTCACACGCAACCTCCTGCAGGACAGCGGGGCCACGCTCAGTTTCGCCGACCTCCGCGGCAATCCACTCGAGGGCATGACGTTCTACGAGGTGGTACTGGTGCGCAGCGGCGAGGAGGGCGAGTTCCTGTACGTGGGCGCCGACAGCGTGTCCGTGTCCTACGACCCCCGCGCGATCCTGCGCCGCGATCCGGTCCTGCAGGAGCTCGAGGTGGGCGGGGCGCAGGTGATCGTGCGGGGCGGGGAGGACGAACCGGAGCCGGACGAGAGCGAACCCCACGCCTGGACCACG